>CAZYTE010000218.1:0-1506 GCA_964649425.1 uncultured Oscillospiraceae bacterium | reverse complement strand
TAAATTGGGTTGTCCATGTAAAAACGATTGCAACGATAATTTTTGAGAAAAAGTAGTGTAGATTGTTGTTTTAGTTAGTAGTGTAGGGTATTAGATACCGATATCCACAATGATAGAGTATATAAGAACTAACCAAACCACTTGACATTTTTTATTATTTTTGATATTTTATTTTTGTTGTGAATACCTAAAACGCAGTGATGGGAAGAAGTACGCGCCAGTTCCTTTTCAGAGAGCCTCCGGTTGGTGAAAGGAGGTAAAGGAATCCGCCGAAATACCTCCCGGAGCGGCCTTTCCGAACAGTGCAGTAGGGGAGGACGGGTGCGCCCGTTACAGCATGAAGTCTCTGACTTCCAAAGGCTTTTTCCGCGAGGAAAGAGCAAACTGAGGTGGTACCGCGTGATTTACGCCCTCTGTCGAAAGACAGGGGGTGTTTTTGTTGGACAAACCGATGGATGTACTGCAGGAGTTTCCCGTGCGGAAGAATAAAAAGCAGAAGCAGGCCTTCCGTGAGGCTGTCCGCAGCTATGGATTGCGGCTGGGCTATCCGGTGACCGAGGAAAAAGCGCCTTTTGGTGCAAAAAATATCCTGTTTGGTGATCCGGATACGGCTGATTTTCTGGTAACAGCCCATTATGACACCCCGGCGCGGCTGCCCTTTCCCAATTTTATCACACCCCAGAATATGACGGTCTATCTGGTCTATCAGATCGGCATTTCGCTGCTGTTGTGCGTGCCAGCTTTTATCTTGAGCTTTTTGGTGGGCAGAGCCACAGAAAACGGTGGGTTTGCCATGTTGGCAGCCTCTGGCTATCTGATCCTGCTGCTGTGGCTGATGATGTGCGGCCCGGCCAACAAGACCAACGCCAACGACAACACCTCCGGTGTCATCACCGTGCTGGAAACCATGGCAGCTCTGCCACAGGAGTTGCGGGATAAGGTCTGTTTTGTCCTGTTTGATCTGGAGGAAGCCGGTCTGATCGGCTCCATGTCCTATCACAGCAAGCACAAAAAGCGTGCGGACGGGCAGATCGTTCTCAACGCCGACTGCGTGGGCGATGGTGACGAGGTACTGTTTATCCCCTCCAAGAAGCTGCGGAAAAAGCACCCGGCTTTGCTGGAAGACTGGAAGGAAATGTGTCCCAAAACGGGAGAAAAATCCATTGCCATTCAGGACAAAGGTCTCTGCTTTTTCCCCTCCGACCAGGCCAATTTCCCCCTTGGCGTGGGCATCGCGGCCTTCCGCCGCAAGAAAGGCCTTGGCCTTTACTGTTCCCGTATTCACACGCCGAAAGATACTGTTTGTGAAGAAAATAATGTGATCCTGATTCGGAACTTTCTGATCCGGATCCTTGAGAAAGGAAAATAAACTATGCAGATTTATGAAGAACTGGTAGCCCGCGGCCTGATCGCGCAGGTTACCAATGAAGAAGAAATCCGTGAAATGGTCAACAACGGCAAGGCCACCTTCTACATCGGCTTTGACCCCACCGCCGACTCCCTGCA
>CAZYTE010000217.1:0-1508 GCA_964649425.1 uncultured Oscillospiraceae bacterium | reverse complement strand
CTGCTGGGCGGCCTTTATATCCTTGTTGGGTACAAAATGGTCCAGAACGATGGCAACTTTGTCCTTGTCAAAAACCTTGTCAAAGCCGCCTTTTTTAAACTCATTTACCGCCACCGGGGTGGTGATGTCGTTGCCCAGAACGATATCCAGCTTTGCGTTTATCAGCTGGCCGGGAACCACCTTGTCCAGCCCTGCGTGGGCAGCAAGGATCTTTTGAGTCATTGTCATTCCCATTTTCTTATTCTCCCTTGATCATATTGTGGAAGGCACTGAGCAGAGCCTTGCTGCTGGCCTTGATAACGTCGGTATGGGTGCCGGCTCCCCAGAACATCCTGCCGTCGGGGCGCTCCAGACCGATGTAGGAGGCGGCCACGCTGTGGGAGCCCTGACCCTGCATGCTGTGCTGGGTAAAGACCTGTAAAGTGAAGTCCGAGCCGGTGTAGCTCTTGAGAGCGGTGGTCAGCGCACTGAGGGAGCCGTTGCCCTCGGCCTCGATCTCAGTCTCCTCGCCGTCGCGCATGAAGGTGATGCTGATCTTGACATCATCATTTTCGCGGGCAAACTCAAAATCGGTGACTCGGATGGCGTATTCCAGGTTCAGGTAGTTTTCCTTGAAAATATTCAGGATCTCGTCGGGCTTGAGCTCCTTGTGCTCATGGTCGGAAATGTCCTTGCACATGTAGCTGAAGTGCTCGCGCATCTTGGCGGGCAGGTTGTAGCCGAAGCTCTGCTCCAGCAGGTAGCCTATGCCGCCCTTGCCGGACTGGGAGTTGACCCGGATAACATCGGCATCGTAGGTGCGGCCGATATCCTTGGGGTCGATGGGTATGTAGGGCACGGTCCACTGGTGCAGCTTCTTCTTGCTGCGGTGCTTCATGCCCTTGGCGATGGCATCCTGATGGCTGCCGGAGAAGGCGGCGAAGACCAGTGCGCCGGCGTAGGGGGCGCGCTCGTATACATGCATTCTGGTGCAGCGCTCATAGGCCTCCACCAGCCTGTTCATGTCGGAAAAGTCCAGACCGGGGTCCACACCGTGGGAGTACATATTCATGGCAAGGGTGATAATGTCCACATTGCCGGTGCGCTCACCGTTGCCGAAGAGAGTGCCCTCAACACGGTCGGCGCCTGCCAGCATGGCAAGCTCCGCGTCGGCAACGCCGGTGCCTCTGTCATTGTGGGGGTGGAGGGACAGGGTAACATGCTCCCGGTACTTGAGATTCTCGCTCATGTACTCCACCTGAGAGGCGTACACATGGGGCAGGCTCATCTCAACGGTGGCAGGCAGATTGATGATGACATTATTGGTCTCGCTGGGCTCCAGAACATCCAGAACAGCGTTGCAGACCTCCAGAGCGTACTCAGGCTCGGTGCCGGTGAAGGACTCCGGGGAGTACTCAAAGCGGAAGTTGCCCTCGTACTCGGCGGCCAGCTGCTTTACCAGCTTTGCGCCGTCAATGGCGATCTGCTTTATCTCCTCCCTGCTCTTCTTAAACACCTGCTCACGCTGT
>CAZYTE010000216.1:0-1518 GCA_964649425.1 uncultured Oscillospiraceae bacterium | reverse complement strand
AGCCAGCCAAGCAGACCACCCACCCGGCCCATCTTCTCGCCGCGGGTAGCCCAGGCGGCTTTATAGGAGCCCAGAGTACCGGTGCGGGAGCGGCGGCCGATGGCATATTCAGCAGATAGACCAACCACGCCAAAAAGAGCAACAAAGAAAAGATATGCAATTAAAAAAGCACTGCCGCCGTAGGAGCCCATCTTTGCAGGGAAGCCCCAGACATTGGCCATACCTACCGCAGAGCCCACGGCTGCAAGAATAAATCCCCAGCGGCCGGAAAATTTTGCATTGGATTTGCGTTCCATAATAAAACCATCCTGTGTCTTGACAATGATATTCAATAGATTATAATTAGTGTCAGCTTTTGTCAAATTAATGGTTTTTATCAGGAACATTAAAAATTATAATGCTGAGGGCGCAAATGGATATTAGAAATTTAAACACCTTTGTTCAGGTGGCCGAATCCGGCAGCTTTACAAAAGCCGGTGAGCAGCTGGGATATTCTCAGCCAACCATCTCCATCCAAATAAAGCAGCTTGAGGATGAGCTCGGCATAAAGCTCTTTGACCGCATCGGTCACACTGTGCGGCTGACTGAAAAGGGCAGGGAAGTACTGCTCAACGCACAGCGCATATGCCATATGTGCAATGAAATGTCCAGGCAGAGCAGTGGCGACCAGCTTCAGGGGCTTATCCGCCTTGCCATGGCGGACTCTGTGTGTACCACGCTGTTTGATCGGAGTTATCTGTCCTTCAGGGCGATGTACCCCGGAATATCCCTCAAGGTCATGACTGCCGGCACCGGTGACATGTTCAGCATGCTGGACCACAATGAGGTTGATATTGTCTGCACTCTGGACAGCCACATCTATAACACCAATTATCTGATCGCCAAAGAGGAGCGGGTAGGGGTGCATTTTGTGGCATCTGTCCGAAATCCCATTACAAAAACAGACAGCGTCAGTCTGGAGCAGCTTGTAAATGAGGCCTTTGTTCTTACCGAAAAGGGCATGAGCTACCGCCGGCTGATGGATGAAAGGCTGGCAAAAGAATCCATGGAAATCAAGCCCGTGCTTGAAATCGGCAGGGCGGAGATAATCTGCGATCTGGTGGAAAACGGGATGGGACTTTCGTTTCTGCCGGATTATATTACGGAAGCTGCGGTAAAGCGCGGCACCATAAAGCGAGTGAATGTACCCGGATTTGAATTGGAGCTGTGGAAGCAGTTGCTGTATCACAGGGATAAATGGGTGTCACCCCAGATGCGGGCTGTGATCGATCATTTATCTGAGGTGCTGTAATCAGTGCTTGACGATGAATTGAATAATTATTAAAATAAACAGCGGCAGGGATAATTCCCTGCCGCTGAGGCTGTCAAAAAACCGGGGAACCGTCTGCCGGAAATGGCAGAGCGGGGGTGCGCGAGGGGGTTAAGACCCGCCTTGCGTTCCAATAAGCTCCGGCAATAAGCCTGATATATATCAGGCGTTTGCCGAGCGAAGCGAGATTTTTCGCAATATCACGCTTT
>CAZYTE010000215.1:0-1522 GCA_964649425.1 uncultured Oscillospiraceae bacterium | reverse complement strand
TTTGCCGTCACGCAGAACCTTGGAGGTTGCAGCGGACATCTCCTGCAGAGCTTCGATGGCCTTTTCAGCCTTGCTCTCCTGATATACGCCCAGAACCGCGTTAATGATTACAACTGCCAGAATGATGATTACATCAGCAAAGCTCTCGCCCTCTACAACTGCCAGCACACCGCTGATTGCGGCTGCAGCCAGCAGAATGATGATCATGGGGTCGGTAAGCTGCTCCAGGAAACGCTGGAACAGGGACTTTCCCGGAGGTGCCGCAAGCTTGTTCTTGCCGTTTTCCTCGAGTCTGCGCTGGGCTTCCTGCTCAGCAAGACCCTCGGGCGAAGTGTTAAACTGTTCGAGAACAGCCTCTCTTTCTTCGCAGTAGAATTTCATCAGATAATCCCCTTTCGAGTTATAATGGAAATTGTTTTTGGCTGTAAAAAAAAGACTTTTACAGCCTTGGCCGTAAAAGTCTTGCTAAATACTTATTTAGTATCCGATGCGCCGAAGCCCGGTTGGGCTTGGGATGTCAACGCATCGACGCCTTTGGGCGCAAGCTACTCCCTTTTAATAGTATAATTATATCACGGCAAAAATTGCAAGTCAAGGGACAATTTGTCCACTTTGTCGCATTTCAGAGTATTGCCGCCGGATTTTATACATTAAATCTGAAGAGAGTAACATCTCCGTCGTGCATAACATATTCCTTGCCCTCGCTGCGGACAAGGCCCTTTTCCTTGGCGGCAACCATGCTGCCGCAGTTTTTCAGGTCCTCAAAAGCAACAATCTCCGCTCTGATGAAGCCGCGTTCAAAGTCGCTGTGGATCTTGCCGGCAGCCTGAGGAGCCTTGGTGCCCTTGCGGATAGTCCATGCACGGCACTCATCCTCGCCGCAGGTCAGGAAAGAGATGAGGCCCAGCAGATCATAAGAGCACTTTATCATGCGGTCAAGACCCGACTCGGTAAGGCCCAGCTCCTCAAGGAACATCTGCTTGTCCTCATCGTCCAGCTCTGTCATTTCCTCCTCCACCTTGGCGCAGATGGGCAGAACCTGGGCATCCTCAGCCTTTGCGATATCGCAGACTATCTGATAATAGGGGTTGGACTCATAGCTTGCAACGCCGTCCTCATCCATATTGGCAGCGTAGATGATAGGCTTGATGGTCAGCAGGTCGCTCTCGGCAATAATTGCCATATCATCCTTATCGCATTCGAAGCTTCTGGCGCTCTTACCCTCATTGAGGTGCTCCAGCAGTTCCTTGAAGAGCTCCACCTCATGCAGGTACTTTTTGTCGCCCTTGGCAAGCTTGGCAGCTTTGTCAATGCGGCGCTCCACCATTTCCATGTCAGCCATGATGAGCTCAAGGTCAATGATCTCTATGTCGCGCTTGGGGTCGGTGCCGCCCTCGACATGGATAACATTCTCATCGTCAAAGCAGCGGACAACATGTACGATCGCATCTGTCGCGCGGATATTGCCCAGGAACTTGTTGCCCAGGCCTTCACCCTTGGAAGCACCTTTCACAAGACCGGC
>CAZYTE010000214.1:0-1571 GCA_964649425.1 uncultured Oscillospiraceae bacterium | reverse complement strand
GGTGGGCGAGGCTCCCAAGTTTGCCAAGGGTGCTGTGGTCTCCCCCTGCAGCGACAGCGTGGATGCCCAGCTCGCCAAGATGGAGCGCAAGGTCATGGCCGGTGCGGAATATTTCCAGACTCAGGCGGTATTTGATTCTGAGAAGTTTATCAAGTTCATGGAAAAGGCTAAGGAATTCGGAAAGCCCGTCCAGCTGGGTGTTATCATTCCCAAGTCTGCCGGCATGGCAAAGTTCATGAACAACAATGTGGCAGGTGTCCATGTTCCCCAGCACATGATCGATGCGCTGGCTGCGGACAAGGAGCGTGCCAAGGCCGGTATCACCGGTGTGGAGATCGCCGCTCAGATCATCAAGGAGTGCAAGCCCTACTGTCAGGGTGTACACATCATGGCTCTGGGCTGGGAAGCAAAGGTTCCCGAGCTTCTGAAGCTGGCCGGTATTTAATACATATTCATAATGGGCTGCCGCGGTATTCGCGGCAGCCCAAGTGTATTTTTTGACGTATCATAGACATGAAAAAGATGAAAAAGATTTTTATCTTCTGACAAAAAGGGCTTGAAATTTCCTTTTGGTTCTGGTATAATACGCTCAATTGAATGCAGGGTTCGTATATCGGTAATACAACGGCTTCCCAAGCCGTGAAGGCGGGTTCGACTCCCGTACCCTGCTCCAAAAGAAAATCCTGTCGAATTTTCGGCAGGATTTTCTTTTGCATTATTCATTCTTCAATATTCTGTGTGATGTTTATTACGCAATACAGAAAAACTAATGATTTTCACGCAACAAACAGCTTGATATTTACACTATTTATAAGAGAGACGGTTTATGGCAATGCCAAACCGTCTCTTTTGCATTTTTAAGGCAACTTCAATTTTGCAAATCTGGTAACCCAATTGCAATCTTCAGTCTTGCAGTCTTGAAACAAATAACTTAAACACAAAGGTTTTACGATTTTCTTGCAAAAATTATGCCCGTTATTATATTACCTTTAGTGAGACAACCTCTTTTCGGCTGGAGTAATTCGATAAGGTGCGCTCTGCAACACCCGCCCCACAATGTCTCACGGAACATAACCCCGCCGACACTATAGCACAAAAACACAGCAATTGAGGGGATAATTATAAGCTTTGAACTTTTTTCATGGATTGAAAAATAGGCTTGTCCGTGATATAGTTTTCTTAACGAAACCGCCGCCCAGCGGCACAGGGAGATCACTATGGAACAGCTTCGTTACGGTATCCTGAGCACCTCATCCATCGCCCCTCGGTTTATCGCTGCAGTTCGTGCAGCAGGCGCGGGAAGCATCCTGGCCCTGTCGTCACGCACTTTGGAAAAGTCCAGAGATAAAGCCGCCCAGTGGAATATCCCCACAGCCTACGGCAGTCACATGCAGCTGCTGGAAGATCCTGAGATCAATATCGTGTACATCTCTACTGTCAACGCCCAGCACTATCCCTGGGCCAAAGCGGCATTGGAGCACGGCAAGCATGTGATCTGTGAAAAGCCCTGCACCACCTCTGACCTGCTGCTCATAGAAGTGTTTTCTTCTACCCCAAAAGACATATACCCG
>CAZYTE010000213.1:0-1589 GCA_964649425.1 uncultured Oscillospiraceae bacterium | reverse complement strand
GGTCTGCCCAATCTGCTGCAGCATGTGGAGAATATAACCACGGTTTACAAGCTGCCCTGCGTTGTCGCCATCAATGCCTTCCCCACAGACACCGCAGCCGAGCTCAAGCTGGTTGAGGATAAGTGCCGTGAGCTGGGTGTCAATGTTGCCCTGTCCGAGGTTTGGGCAAAGGGCGGCGAAGGCGGCATAGCTCTGGCGGAGGAGGTCGTTCGCCTCTGCGAGCAGCCTAACGATTTCAGCTTTGCCTACGATGTAAACGACAGCATCGAGCAGAAGCTCAACGATATTGCAAAGCGCATCTACCATGCTGACGGCGTTGTAATCACCGCCAATGCCAAGAAGCAGATGCAGGAGCTGGAGGCTCTGGGCTACGACAAGCTGCCCATCTGCATGGCAAAGACCCAGTACAGCTTCTCCGATGACCAGAGCCTGCTGGGTGCGCCCAAGGGCTTCAATATAACCGTAAGAAATCTGAAAGTTTCTGCAGGTGCAGGCTTCCTTGTTGCCCTCACAGGTGATATAATGACCATGCCGGGTCTGCCCAGGGTTCCTGCTGCCGAGAAGATCGATGTGGATGAGAACGGAAAGATCAGCGGCCTGTTCTAAATAAAAAAATACAGGAGGCACCTGTATGAGCGAGATTACGAATCTGCCCGAAATTTTCGGCAGTGATGTGTTCAACGAAACAAGAATGAAAGAGCGTCTGAGCCCCGAAGTTTTCGGGGCCTGGAAGCACTGCATAGAAAGCGGCACCGCTTTGGAGCTGGATGTGGCAAACCATATCGCCGATGCCATGAAGGACTGGGCCACCGAAAAGGGCGCCACCCACTATACCCACTGGTTCCAGCCAATGACCGGAATTACCGCCGAGAAGCATGACTCCTTCGTCACTCCCGTAGGCGAGGGCAGGGTCATCATGGAGTTTTCCGGCAAAGAGCTGGTAAAGGGTGAGTCCGATGCAAGCTCTTTCCCCTCCGGCGGTCTTCGCGCCACCTTTGAGGCGCGCGGCTACACCGCGTGGGATCCCACCGCTTTCGCCTTTGTAAAGGATGACAGCCTTTACATACCCACCTGCTTTTTCTCCTATACCGGAGCGGCTCTTGATAAAAAGACCCCCCTGCTGCGCTCCATTGAGGTGGTGTCCAGAGAAGCCATCAGAATCCTGAGACTTTTTGGCGATACCGCCAGCAACAGGGTTATCACCTGTGTTGGCCCCGAGCAGGAGTACTTCCTTATCCCCAAGGAGCTCTACGCCAAGCGCGAGGATCTGCGCCTCACCGGCCGCACCCTGTTTGGCGCTCCCGCGCCCAAGGGTCAGGAACTGGATGACCATTACTACGGCACCATCCGCACCAGAGTTTCAGCCTTCATGAAGGATGTGGACGAGCAGCTCTGGCGTTTGGGTGTGCTGTCCAAGACAAAGCACAACGAGGCGGCCCCTGCCCAGCATGAGATGGCCCCCATCTATACTGATGCCAACACTGCCTGCGACTCCAACCAGATCGTCATGTCGGTCAGGAAGAAGTGCGCCACCAAGCACAAACTGGTCTGCCTGCTCCATGAAAAGCCCTTTGAGGGCGTCAACGGCT
>CAZYTE010000212.1:0-1599 GCA_964649425.1 uncultured Oscillospiraceae bacterium | reverse complement strand
CAAGCGCACGAAAG
This sequence comes from uncultured Oscillospiraceae bacterium, assembly GCA_964649425.1. Lineage (GTDB taxonomy): Bacteria > Bacillota > Clostridia > Oscillospirales > Oscillospiraceae > Limivicinus. The sequence goes on along the minus strand of CAZYTE010000212.1, from coordinate 1,585 downwards.
CCCAGAAGGATGCTCAGGCCAGAAACAATGAGATCCTTGAGCTGGAGCGCACCGCCGGCAGAATTGAGCAGCGCAAGCTCAGTGCCGAGATGGAGGAAAAGCAGATTCTTGACAAGCTCTGGGATAACTACGAGCTCAGCTTTTCCGCTGCGGCGGCTGTGCGCCAGCCGGTGGAAAATCTGCAGAAGACCAATAAGGAAATTAACTCCATCCGCCGCGAGATAGGCTCTCTTGGAACACCTAACATCGGTGCAATTGATGAATTTGAGCGTGTGAACACCCGATACGAATTTCTCACCGAACAGCGTGATGATGTGGGCAAGGCCAAGAAAGACCTTGAAGATATTATCAGCGATATTACCGGAGAGATGAAGACAGTGTTCCTTGACCGCTTCAAGGAGATAGATGTATGCTTCCGCCAGACCTTCCTTGAATTGTTCGGCGGCGGCAAGGCTGCTCTGGTTCTGGAAGATGAGAGCAATGTTCTTGAATGCGGCATTGAAATAAAGGTTCAGCCCCCCGGTAAGGCCCTTTCAAATATCAGCCTGCTGTCCGGCGGCGAGATGGCCTTCGTGGCAATCGCTCTTTATTTTGCCATTTTGAAGGTTCGCCCCACGCCTTTCTGCGTGATGGATGAGATTGAGGCAGCTCTTGACGAGGCAAATGTTGACCGCTATGCAAGCTATATGCGCCGTATGTCTGAGAAGACCCAGTTCCTTGTCATCACCCACCGCCGCGGCACTATGGAAGAGGCAGATATGCTTTACGGTGTGACTATGCAGGAAAAAGGCGTTTCCGCTGTTATCGAGCTTGACCTTGAGACTGCCCAGAAAACTATTGAGGAGTGATATCCAATGGGATTTTTTGATAAATTATTCTCCGGTCTGAAAAAGACAAGAGCCAACCTGGAGGATCTGGAAGAGATCTTCCGCAATTTCAAACCAAACGATGATGACTTTTTCGATGAGCTTGAAGAACTCCTGATTGTCTCTGATGTGGGCGCGGAGAGCGCGGCTGTGGTCATCAAGGAAATGAAGAAACTGATGTGGGCCCGCGACACCAGGCATGGTGACGAGGCCAGACAGGCTCTTGTCGATGTTATGACCAAGATGCTCGATGTTGGCGAGCCCGAGCTGAAGCTTAATACCAAGCCCTCCGTTATCCTGATGGTTGGCGTAAACGGCGTTGGCAAGACCACAACCATCGGCAAGCTTTCAAATCAGCTAAAGCAGCAGGGCAAGAAGGTGCTCCTGTGCGCAGGCGATACCTTCCGCGCAGCAGCGGCCGAGCAGCTTGGCATCTGGGCAGAGCGCTCAGAATCTGATTTTGTCCGCCATGAGGAGGGCAGCGACCCCGCAGCGGTTGTGTTTGACAGCCTTTCCGCTGCCAAGGCAAGGGGCGCTGATGTTGTCATTATCGACACTGCCGGCAGACTTCACAATAAGGCAAACCTGATGAATGAGCTCAACAAGATCCGCCGCATCATCGACCGCGAGCTTCCCGATGCGGATGTGGAGACTCTTATGGTTCTGGATGCCACCACCGGTCAGAACGGTCTGATCCAGGCAAAGCAGTTCCTTGAAAC
>CAZYTE010000211.1:0-1607 GCA_964649425.1 uncultured Oscillospiraceae bacterium | reverse complement strand
TTGTCTATATCCTTGAACACCTCACCGCAGATATCGGAGAGCTTTGCCTCAGTGTATCGGGAGGCGGCATAGGACATATCTCTGGAATAGACCTTGCCGAAGTTGCCCTTTGAGTCCACAAAGGGGGTCAGCAGCGCGCCGTAGCCTGCGGAAAGGCGCACCATAGTCTCATAAATGGCTGCGTCACCGTGGGGGTTGAGCTTCATGGTCTGGCCCACGATATTGGCGCTCTTGGTACGCTTGCCGTTTAAAAGGCCCATCTTGAACATGGTGTACAGCAGCTTGCGGTGGGAGGGCTTGAAGCCGTCAATTTCGGGGATGGCGCGGGATACGATGACGCTCATGGCGTAGGGCATGTAGTTGGTCTCCAGAGTTTCGGTAATTGGCTGCTCCAGAACCTGAGCGCGAAGACCTACTACATTGGGATTATCAAATTTTTTCTTCTCAGTTTCCTTTTTCTTAGCCATGCTTTACTCTCTTACTTTTTTCCGGTCTCGATGCTTCTCTTGCACTTGGGGCAGGTATCGTGATAATTAAAACCGGTGAAAATAACCTTACCACAGTAGGGGCAGCGGCAGTACTTGAAGTTAACAAACACAGTGCCGATAACACACGCAAAGCCTGCAACAAGGCTGCCGACCTGCTCTTTACTGCCGGGAGCGGCAACAAAGTAACTGGTACCAACAATAAGCATCGCTAACATCAGCAGTATGCGGATATACTTTCTGCCTTTTTCAAAATCACTGTTATACTGTTTTTTGGGTTTTGCCATTTTTGTTTACCTCTCTTTTTATGAAATATCTGCCATATCCAGATACTTGTATCCGAACTGGGCAATATGGTTCTTTCTTCCCTCAAGATTGTCGCCCAGAAGCAAGTCGAACATCTCAGACATTCTTTCCGCATCCTCCGGCATGACCTTAACAAGGCGGCGGCTTTCCGGGTTCATGGTGGTCATCCACATCATTTCGGGGTCGTTTTCACCAAGACCCTTGCTGCGGTTGATGTTCATCTTCGCGCCCTTCAGACTCTCCACTATTTCTGCCTTCTCCCTGTCGGAGTAGGCGAAATAGGTCTTGCCCTTGCTCTCGATCTCATATAGGGGAGATTCCGCAATGTACACATAGCCCTCATGGATAAGAGTGGGTACAAGGCGGTAAAGCATGGTCAAAATCAGGGTCCTTATCTGGAAGCCGTCAACATCCGCGTCAGTGCAGATGATGACCTTGTTCCAGCGCAGAGCATTCAGGTCAAAAGCGGACAGATCCTTGGTGTGCTTATCCTTTACTTCCACGCCGCAGCCCAGAACCTTCATCAGGTCTGTGATGACATCGCTCTTGAAGATGCGCACATAGTCAGCCTTCAGGCAATTGAGGATCTTGCCGCGAACCGGCATGATGCCCTGAAACTCCGCATCTCTGGACTGCTTACAGGCGCCCAGCGCAGAGTCACCCTCCACAATGTAGATCTCTCTGCGGTCCACATCCTTACTGCGGCAGTCAACGAACTTCTGGACTCGGTTGGAGATATCAATGCTGCCGGAGAGCTTTTTCTTCATGCCCTGACGGACTTTTTCGGCGTTCTCGCGGCTGCGCTTGTTGATGAGC
>CAZYTE010000210.1:0-1629 GCA_964649425.1 uncultured Oscillospiraceae bacterium | reverse complement strand
CGTACTACATTGACCAGACCGTGCTGGACTGGTTTCAGGAAATCAACGGTGTCCAATAAATATACACATGATTTTTCAAAACCGCCCTCCATTCAGGAGGGCGGTTTTTATCCGTCGATCAGAAAAACCAGAGAAAGCATGCACTTTCTCTGGCTTTTATCAACTGTTTTACAAATACCTGCCTATCGGAGTGCCATTTTTGCTGTGATGGGAAAAGCGATAATACTAATTCTTGATAAAATGGCCAAAAGCCATTTTATCGTGCCATAAAAATGGCACGCCGCTTACAGCGGCAAGAAACCGTATTGACTTCGTTTTTTTGCGGCAGGCCGCAGGCTGCTGAGAAAGCAGCCTGATAAAACGGCTTGGACCGTTTTATCAAAAACTCGTATAAGGTGTGGTTTAGCCGCGGGCCTTGCCTGCAAAACAATCATTTAAAGCGCATAAAGCAGCACCGTCAGGAACTGAAGGAAAGCGCCCAGCACAACGAAAATATGGAACACCCCGTGCATCCATTTTTTCTTTTTGCCGAGACCGTAGAGAATGGCGCCGATGGTATACGCGATGCCGCCTCCCAGCAGGAGCAGGAAACCGGGCAGACTCAGAACTTCCAGAACCTGTTTCCAGAAGGGGATAATGGCCCAGCCCATTCCAATATAACAGCTCATGGAAAACGCATTGTATTTCTTCAGATCGATGGCGGTCAGCGTTGTGGCCAGAGCCAGCAGCGCCCATTCGAAGATAAACAGTCCCCAACCCAGCACCGGGTAGACCGGCCGGAGGGCAGACAGGACGATCACCGTGTAGGTGCCGACGATCAGAAAATAAATGGTGCAGTGATCCACCACCTGCAGTACCTTTTTGGCGAAGCCGGGCATCATTGCATGGTAGACGCAGGAGATAGTGAACACACTGATCATGCTGATTCCGTATATTATAGAAGTGACCACACCATATGTGTTCCCGTGTCTGGCGGCCTGAAGGATGCACAGCACCAGTCCCACAATGCTCAGACAAGCGCCTGCGCCGTGGCTGATGGCGTTGAGAAGTTCTTCCCCCAGTGTATAATTCGGGAGCTTGCGTTCGGATAATTTGGTTCGTTTCATAGAATTGCCTTCTTTACTGAGGATGAGAAAAGGATAGCACATTTGGGCCGAAATGAAAATCGACGGTGATCATTTCCGCTCTCTGAATGGGAGAAAAGGGATTCTCCCCGGAAGAGAGTGCTGTTTTTGGTTGACAAATGCCCGCAGATGGAATACAATTCCTTCAATAGCCATTTTATGAAGAGGTAACAGAAAATGAAAAAGACTCCCTTTTTGACTCTGGAAAAGGCAAAGGAGATCGCTGTGCAGATCCCCACCCCTTTCCATATTTATGATGAAGCCGGTATTCGCGCCAATGCCCGGGCACTGAAAAACGCGTTTGCGTGGAACAAGGGCTTCCGGGAATACTTTGCGGTAAAGGCTACCCCCAATCCCTACATCCTGCAGATCCTGAAGGAAGAGGGCTGCGGCTGCGACTGCGCCAGCTACACCGAGCTGGTTATGGCTGAGGCAGTCGGCAACACCGGCCACGATGTGATGTTCTCCTCCAATGTGACCCCGGAGAAGGATATGCGCAAGGCCT
>CAZYTE010000209.1:0-1658 GCA_964649425.1 uncultured Oscillospiraceae bacterium | reverse complement strand
AGCGCCCCTTTGTCGCTGTGCTGGGCGGCGCAAAAGTATCCGATAAGATCGCTGTAATCAACAATCTTCTTGATAAGGCCGATACCATTATTATCGGCGGCGGCATGGCCTACACCTTTATGAAGGCTCAGGGCTATGAGATCGGCAAGTCTCTTTTGGAGAGCGACCGCATAGACTATGCAAAAGAAATGGTAGAGAAAGCTAAGGAGAAGGGCGTAAAGCTCCTGCTCCCGATTGATAATTTCTGCGCAAGCGAATTCAGCGCTGATGCAGAGCCCGTTTATGTTGAAGGCAGCATCGCTGATGACATGATGGGCATGGATATCGGCACCAAGACTGCTGAGGCCTATGCCGCGGCTGTCAGGAATGCAGGCACCATAGTCTGGAACGGACCTATGGGCGTGTTCGAGTTTGAAAAGTTTGCAGAGGGCACCAAGGCCATGGCGAGAGCGCTGGCTGAGTCCGGTGCAATCACCATCGTAGGCGGCGGCGATTCCGCTTCCGCAGTTGAAAAGCTTGGCTTTGCAGATAAGATCACTCATATCTCTACCGGAGGCGGCGCATCTCTGGAATTCCTTGAAGGCAAGGAGCTTCCCGGTGTTGCCTGCCTGTTGGACAGGTAAACAGTAACGAAGCCACTTGTTGGCTCATGATATGAGGAAAATTTAATAAATGAATAGAAAGTACCGTAAAACTATAATTGCCGGCAACTGGAAAATGAATATGCTGGCATCTTCTGTAAAACCCTTTATCGAAGATCTGAAACCTTTGCTTCCCAAGAACAAGGTGTGCGATGTGGTGCTTTGCACACCGGCAATTATGACCGCGGCTGTGCTGAAGGCCAGCAAGGACAGCAAAGTCCTTGCCGGTGCTCAGGATGTTTCAGCCCATGAAAAGGGAGCATACACCGGTGAAGTATCTGCCAGCCAGCTTGCTGACATCGGTGTGAAGTACTGTATAGTCGGTCATTCTGAACGCCGCGCCAACCACGGTGAGGACGATATGCTTGTCAACCGCAAGGTCAGGGCCCTGCTCGAAAAGCGCATCAACCCCATCATCTGTGTGGGTGAGAGCCTTGAGCAGCGTGAAATGGGCATAACCATGGAGTACATCACCTATCAGGTGAGAGCTGCCCTCAGCGGTATCGATGCAACCACCCTGCGCCGCTGCGTTATCGCCTATGAGCCTGTTTGGGCTGTCGGCACCGGCAAAACTGCCACCCCCGAGCAGGCGCAGGAGGTCTGCGAGGAGATCCGGGCGGTTATCCGCAAGGAGTATGGCGCGCGCCCTGCAAGAGCGGTCAGCATCCTTTACGGCGGCAGCATGAACGCTCAGAATGCCAGAGAGCTTCTGGCAATGCCCGATATTGACGGCGGCCTTATCGGCGGCGCTTCCCTGAAGCCTGCTGACTTTGCCGCAATCATTGCCGCGGCTGATCAGGACTAAGGAATATTCTCATGCGAAAGGATATTTAAATGAACAATAAAGCAGTTCTCATTATTCTCGATGGCTATGGCCTTGCTCCCGCAGCTGAGGGCAATGCTGTCGCCAAGGCCAACACCCCCAATCTTGACAGGCTTTTCTCCGAAAATCCCTGCACAGAGCTGTCTGCATCCGGTTTGGATGTGGGTCTGCCTGACGGTCAGATGGGTAATTCC
>CAZYTE010000208.1:0-1697 GCA_964649425.1 uncultured Oscillospiraceae bacterium | reverse complement strand
TCCCAACGTGGGAACCACCAGGCTGGAAGCTGTCAGCGGTGAGCTGCGCGACGAGAGCTGTATCAACAAGGTTGAGGTCTTCAACGAGGACTACCGCCTGAAGGAAAAGAACGCCATCATCAACTGGTTTGAGATCACCATGCCTGAGGGCCGCTTCTCCATCAACGATAAAGTCGGCGATATTTTCAAGACCTTCCACGGCAAGCTGGTGCTGCTGATGTTTATCAAAAAGATCATGCCCAAGAAAAAGGGCGGTGACAGCAAGGGCGGCTTTGGTGACTTTGAGATGAGCAAGGACGCCATGATGCAGATGATGGGCGGCTTTACCATTCTGCGCCTTACCGGCATGGTCGGTATGGTGGGCGTAAATCTCACCAAGGAAGACCTGCTTTCCCTCAACAGAAAGCTCAACAAGGTCAAAAAGCCTAAGAAGTAAGTTTTTAAAATCGAGCGCCCCGGAACGCGCCTCTCTCAGCCAAAGGCGCGAGGTGTGCTTTCGGGGCATCTTTTAGGGAGAAAAAATATGAGCGGCTTTATGACAAAGGATTTTCTGCTGGAGAGCGAAACAGCAAGAAGACTCTACCATGGCTACGCGGCCAAAATGCCCATATATGACTACCACTGCCACATCGATCCCAAGGACATCTGGGAGGATCGCCGCTTTGAAAATATCAGCCAGCTCTGGCTGGGCGGTGACCACTACAAGTGGCGCATTATGCGCTCCAACGGTGTGGACGAAAAATATATCACCGGTGATGCCCCCGACAGGGAGAAGTTCCAGAAATTTGCCGAGGCTCTGCCCCGCTGCATTGGTAACCCCATGTATCACTGGTGCCACCTTGAGCTGAAGAACTATTTCGGTTACAAGGGAGTGCTCACTCCTGACACTGCTCAGGAGGTCTGGGATCTGGCGATCGAAAAGCTGAAGGAGCCCAAGTTCTCCGCCCGCGGCCTTATCCGCAGCAGCAATGTTGCCATGGTGGGCACTACCGACGACCCTTGCAGCGACCTGCAGTACCATGCTCTGCTTGCAAAGAGCGATTTTGAGACCAGGGTCTGCCCCAGTTTCCGCCCCGATCCCGCACTGAATCTGCATAAGAAGGGCTTTAAGGAGTACATTGAGAAGCTGTCCAAGGCTTCCGGCATTGAGATCAACAGCGCTGAGGATGTGGCCGGAGCCCTGACTCAGAGAATTGAGTTTTTCAATGAAAACGGCTGCCGCGCTTCCGATCACGGCCTGGACTATGTGATGTTCCGGAAGGCAGAGCCTGCTGAGATAAATGCAGCTTTTAAGAAGGCTCTCAACGGCGAGTGCCTGACAAAGTGCGAAATTGAAGCATATCAGACCTACCTGCTGCTCCACTGCGGCAGAGAATACCACCGTCTGGGCTGGGCAATGCAGCTTCACTTCAGCTGTATGAGAAACCCCAATTCCAGAGCTTTTGCCGCGCTGGGCCCCGATACCGGATTTGACTGCATGGCTGTTACCGACAGCTGCGCCGCCCTCTATCAGGTGATGGACGCTCTGGAGAGTGAAGGCAAGCTGCCCAAGACCATTCTGTACAGCCTGAACCCTGCCGATGACCAGTGGATCGACACTCTTCTGGGTGCCTTCCAGGGCAATGAGCTTCCCGGCAAGATCCAGCACGGCTCCGCATGGTGGTTCAACGACAATAAGCAGGGCATGCTCAATCAGC
>CAZYTE010000207.1:0-1697 GCA_964649425.1 uncultured Oscillospiraceae bacterium | reverse complement strand
CAATCAGCTGATGAAGCAGCATATTTGCCTGCGTCACCTTTTTGCCGGTGCTGAAAGGCCAGTAGGAGCCCACGCCCTCGCTCTGCAGCCCGCTGCCGCTGCCGCAGTCGGCAATGGAGGGATTCTTAAAGCCCCTGGGAGACACAAGACGCCAGAGCCATGCGATGGATGCAGGCACAAAGTGCATCAAACCCATAACACCGTAGCTGGGATTTTCAGCAGTGGAGGGCGGCATACGCACGCCGAAGGAGCGGACATTTACTTCCTGAGGCGTCTCACCGGGGATGATGTTTTCAATAAGTGTTCTGGGAATAATTACACGGGGATTGGAACAGTTCTTGCCATTGGAATCCTTGATATGCTCCCAGATAAGGCAGGTTGCGTTGGGGACCGCATACATGTTGAAAAACTCCAGCGGCTCACTGGGGTGGATGCTGGTACGCTCATAGCTGGGGTTGCTGCCATAGCACTGATGGCCGTCCATACGCAAAAACCAACCGTCCTCCGCGTCAGCCACAACAAGGCAGCCGGAGTTATTCTGCATATCTTTGTGGGCCAGCAGCATATCGTCGGCAATGGGATATATCTTACAGGTCTCGCCGATGGTCAGGTAATAATTCTCGCCGCTGATAATATGGGTGCCGAGGAGAACCTTATCGCCGTCTTCCTTATGAACTTCTTCCAGAAGCTCACTCTTACCGCCGCCGGAGGCGCCCTCATGCATGAATACAACCTCATTTTCATAGGGAGATTCCAGCAGAGCAGCTGAGGCATGGTTGGTTATCCAGCCCTCTTTTTCGCCGATATCCAGCAAGATGGAAAAAACACCTTTCTTAGCTGAGGGGCCGGGATAAAGATTATAGGAAAACACCTCATGAAGAGTCTCGCTTCGCTCATGGACAACCACCTGGCGGCCATTGAAATGGGTGTGTCTGAAAGGCGGAGCCACATAAATGATGGCTCTGGGCTCATAGCGCTCAGGCACATCGAATATGCTGACAAATCCCTGCATATTTGCAACCGACAGAGCGAAAAACGCGGCATTCATGGGACAGACCATCAAGCTGTCATAGCCGAAATACTTGCCGCCTGCCTTAAAGGGCAGAACGATAAGGGGCTGAGTGCTAAGCCACTGCATAGTCTCCTCTCTAAGCTTTGAAAACTCATAGCCGTACTCATCCTTGAAATAGGGCTTATCGCTGGGCAAGCTGTCGCCTATGCGCATACAGTCCGGGTCGCGGCGGCGCATATAGTCCTCCATGTAGTTTACAACGGGACCGTTCTTGCAGCGGATCACCTCCGCCTCTTTCACGATCCTGCCCTCGACAGGATAGCTTACATCATATTTTGAACTGTGGGTTGGCCCGAAGCACATCTCCACAAGCTGATCTTTGGTTTCGGGGAAGCACAGCACTTTGCTGTTCTTCATGGCCTGAGTCACATCATCAGGCAGTACAAATCTGTGAAAATAAGAAGCTGTATACATCACATTCTCCTTTCATCGCTCATTTAAAACATTTCATTGATTTTACCATAGCGGGAATTTTTCTTCAACTGTAATTAATTATATGAAAATGCATTTTAATCAGATTTTCCAAATTGTTCACTATGTTCTTGAAAAAGATTAGAATTTGGTTTAGAATTTTTCAAAACGGAGGTAGCTTATGCAGAATTTCAGGCTCACGCTCTGCTATGAC
>CAZYTE010000206.1:0-1911 GCA_964649425.1 uncultured Oscillospiraceae bacterium | reverse complement strand
GTTGCCGATGGCGATATGCTCAACAGAATGCTTCTTTATCATGGCGGAGAGCTTAGTGATGGCTTCCCGCTTTTTGTTTTCAGAAAAGGTGGGGTAGACAACTGTGGTATCCAGCACCTTGCCGGTGCCGTCCACAACCGCAACCTTGCAGCCGTTGCGGTAGCCGGGGTCAAGACCCATTGTGACCTTGCCCTTTACCGGGGGCTGCATCAGCAGGGGCTTCAGGTTCAGGCCGAACATCTTGATCGCGCCCTCACAGGCAACATCAGTCAAAGTGCTGCGGGTCTCCCTCTCCATGGATGGCCAGATAAGTCTGTCATAGGCGTCATCAGCAGCAGCTCTCACAAAGGCCATGGCATTGGTGCCGGGGACTATGAGCATTCGGCGCAGCTTCTGCAGCGCTGCGTCACGGTCAAGCTCCACATCCACTTTCAGATATTCTTCCTTTTCGCCGCGGTTGAGAGCCAGCACCTGATGGCCCTGCATTTTGCTGACAGGCTGGGTAAAATCATAGTAGAGCCGGTAAACGGAGTCCTCCTCCGTGGCAGCCCTGGAGCGCACCACACCCTGAACCTTTATAAGCTGGCGCAGCATTTCTCTGACCTTGGCATCGTCGGAGATAATTTCAGCGATAATGTCGGAGGCTCCGGCCAGAGCGTCCTCGATGCTCTCAACGCCCTTTTCCGCGTCAACAAAAGCTGCTGCCAGCTCTTCGGGAGCTGCCACATCGCGAGCCTGCGCAAACAGCTCCTCTGCCAGAGGGGCAAGGCCCTTTTCGCGGGCAATGGTGGCGCGGGTGCGGCGCTTGGGCTTATAGGGGCGGTACAGGTCCTCAAGGGCCGCAAGGGTCTGGGCCTCATCAATGGCGGCCTCAAGCTCCTCGGTCATTTTGCCCTGCTCAATGATGGAGTTCTTGATGGTCTCCCGGCGCTCTGCCAGAGAGCGCAGGTACTCCAGGCGCTCAGCAAGAGTTCTCAGGGCAGTATCGTCCATTGCGCCGTGCATCTCCTTGCGGTAGCGGGCAATGAAGGGTATGGTGTTGCCCTCGTCCAAAAGGGCAATTACATTGTCAATATGCTGTATATCCCGGTCAAGCTCCCGGGCCAGAATCTGATTAATAGTTTCCAATAGATAATCTCCTTTCAGTAAACCCTGGAGATTTTAACACAATATAGAAATTTGCTCAAGGCTTTTCCTTTTTACTCTGCTGTGCTATAATTCTCCCCGGTGATTGAAAATGGATTATATTCTAAAAAAGGCTGAGCTTTCCGATATGGAGGCTTTCTACGCTCTTTTAAATCAGAGAATTGCATGGATGGATGAAATCGGCATAAGGCAGTGGAACTACACAGGCTACTGGAATCGATATCCCAAGGAATACTATGTCAGCAACATGGAAGCGGGCCGCCTTATGATCCTGAAAAAGGGTGACAAGCTGGCTGCCGCCGGGGTCATCTATGAAGAGGATGTACGCTGGGAAAACTCCACCGCCGTGAAGGCCTACTACCTGCATCACTTTGCATCTGACCTGACGGAAAAGGGCTCCGGCAGCATTTATCTTGAGATGCTTGAAGATTATGCCCGCAAAATGGGCAAGACCCACCTGCGCCTTGACTGCGCCGTGGACAGCCCCAAGCTGAACCGCTACTACGGCGATAGAGGCTACGAGGTCTGCGGCAGCTGCAAGGACGGCCTTTACGAGGGCATAACCAGAGAGAAAATTCTATAAAAAAGAATCGCAAGCAATGCTTGCGATTCTTTTTATTTCTGCCCGTAGTAGGCATTTTTGCCATGTTTTCTCAGATAGTGCTTATCCAGCAGGCTCTGCTGCATTCTGCCCTGACGGGGGTTAATGACCATGGCGTGCCAGTCCATAAAGGCCACTTCCTCCATGACAACGCTGTTGTGCAC
>CAZYTE010000205.1:0-1914 GCA_964649425.1 uncultured Oscillospiraceae bacterium | reverse complement strand
GCTTGCAGAGGAAAGCCCCTATAATACCAGGCTTTACTCCGGTCTCACCCCCACGCCCATCAGTAATCCGGGCCTCGCATCCATAAACGCAGCGCTTAACCCGGACAGTACGAACTATTACTACTACGCTCTTGATACCGCAACCGGTGAGCATCGCTTCTTTGCGACAGCAAATGAGCATGCAAACTTTGTTGCTACACAGATGTATGAATAATAAATACAAAAAACTTGAACTTTTATCCCCGGCAGGAGACATGGAAAGGCTTAAAATGGCCATCAGCTATGGTGCAGATGCAGTCTTCCTTGCGGGCAGAAAATACGGTATGCGAGCGGCAAGCACTCAGTTTTCTGATGAAGAGATCAGAAAAGCTGTTGAGTTTGCTCACAGCAGGGATGCTTTGGTCTATGTGACCTGCAATACCATCCCGCGTGAGGATGAGCTGAATGAAATGCCCGAATATATGGAATTTCTTCAGGATGCCGGGGTTGATGCTCTGATTATTGCGGATTTGGGTACTCTGGAAATTGCCAAACAGTATGCTCCCGGAGTAGCGAAGCATGTCAGTACCCAGTTGGGTGTTTTGAACAGTGCCACAGCCAATGCTCTCTACAAAATGGGCGCGGATACCGTAGTCCTTGCGCGCGAAACGCCCCTTGAGGATATTAAAAAAATAAGGGCAAGCACCCCTGAAGATCTCAGAATTGAAGCTTTTGTCCACGGCGCTATGTGCGTATCCTTTTCCGGGAGATGCCTGCTTTCAAACTATCTGACCGGCAGAGATGCCAACCGCGGACAGTGTGCACAGCCATGTCGCTGGAAGTATCATTTGGTTGAAGAAAAGCGCCCCGGTGAGTATTTCGAGATCACCGAGGATAACGGCACCCATATCCTTAACTCCAGAGATATGTGTATGCTGGAGCATATTTCCGAACTGATTGAAGCAGGAGTCTGCAGCTTTAAGATAGAGGGCAGAATGAAATCCGCCTACTATGCTGCAGTTACCGCCAACGCCTACCGACACGCTATTGATGCCGCGGTTGAGGGCAAACCGTTGGACAAACTGTGGATTGATGAGATCAACAAAGTCAGCCACAGACCCTACTGCACCGGCTTCTATTACGGCGATCCCGGACAGCACTATGCGGATGCAAGCTATATGACGGATGCGGATGTTGTTGCTGTAGTTGAAAGCTGCGATGCTGAGGGCAATGCGGTGCTTTATCAGCGCAATAAGTTTTTCAGGAATGATGAGGTGGAGCTTCTGCCAATAGGTGGCAGACCTATTGCTTTCAAGGCTGAACATATGTATGATTCCGAGGCTAATGAAATCGAAGATACCCGCCATGCCATGATGGAGATACATATGAAGCTTCCGGTGCAGGCCGCCAAGTATTCTATACTGCGCAAATGCAGGTAGCATAAGGGCTTGACAAAATCCGACTATGTGGTAAACTAATAGGGCTAATTTGGCTGTGAAGAAAAGAGCTGAGAAGCAGCATCTCAGAGAGGAACCGGTTGGTGCGAGGTTCTGTGCTTAATTTCAGCGGCCGTTTCTGAGCCTTCCCGGGATGACCGGGGCGTATGCCTGCGTTAAAGGCGCTTGAGATGCCGGAAATCCGGCAATCAGGGTGGTACCGCGAATTAACCTTCGCCCCTGTATTGGGGCGGAGGTATATTTTTTGTACGGCTATATGCCTAAGAAAGAGGATCGAAATGGAAAAATACGGACTTAATCAACTTCGAGAGATGTTTCTCAGCTTTTTTGAGAGCAAGGATCATCTCCGCCTGCCCAGCTTTTCTCTTATTCCCCAGAATGATGCTAGCCTTTTGCTGATAAACTCCGGCATGGCTCCCATGAAGCCCTACTTCAAGGGTGAGCAGGTTCCTCCCCGCAAGAGAGTCTGCACCTGCCA
>CAZYTE010000204.1:0-1918 GCA_964649425.1 uncultured Oscillospiraceae bacterium | reverse complement strand
GCTTCTGGCCGCCGGAGAGCTGAGAGGGGTAGGAACGGAGCCTGTCGGAGAGACCAACCAGATCCAGAAGCTTCAGGGCTCTCTCTCTGGCTTCCTTTTTGTCCACACCTGCCACTTCAAGGGGATAAAGAACATTCTTGAGAACATTGCGCTGCTCCAGCAGGTTGAAGTTCTGGAAGATCATGCCGATGTTCTGTCTCAGCTTCAGAAGTTCCTTTGTGGGCAGGGCGGTCAGGCTGTTGCCGTCCAGAATGACCTGACCGGAGGTGGGACGCTCCAGAAGGTTGATGCATCTTACAAGGGTGCTCTTGCCTGCTCCGGAGAGGCCGATGATACCGAAGATCTCGCCGTCCCGGATAGTAAGATTGATGTCATCCAGCGCCACTATCTCACCGGTAGCGGTGTTATAGGTTTTACACAGGTTTTTTATCTCTATCATGTCTTCTCTTCAACTCCACTGCAAAATAAAAAGAACCGGGATGCTCTTATGCTCCCCGGTCCTGAATTTATCAGATGTTCTGAAAATCAGATGGCTGTGAAACAAATCGAGCGGTAATTCTGGGCGCGCATCATCATGCACATGCGGAACATGCGCATCATAGCCATCATCATGCTGTCAACAAAAGTGTTAAGCACGGCTATCCGCTCCTTTGTTCAGAGTATGAGTGGATTATATGGCAATGAACATGATTTGTCAATAGCTTTTCCTCAATTTGTTTAGCGGTTTAAAGCAAATTATAAATTGTAGACAAATGAACTTGCGGCTTTGAATAAAAATGTGTTGCAATTCATAAATCAGGATCACCCGGCCTTGAATTATCGGGCACAGGTGGATATAGTAAATATAACTCTTAACTTGTGTTTGCAAGGGAAAGGCGGGCTTATGGAGAAGTATATACCGGCGCTTAAAATGACCCGGCTGTTCAGCGGTGTGGGTGAGGATGATATAGCTGCCATGCTGGGCTGTCTGCAGGCGAAGCTGAAAAGCTTTAAAAAAGGCGAGTATGTTTTCAGGCAGGGTGAGCATCTGAGCTCGATCAGCGTTTTGGTGGAGGGGGCCCTGCATATCCAGCGGGTAGATTACTGGGGCAACAAGAGCATAATCACCGGCGTTGGCGTGGGCGAAATGTTCGGCGAGGCCTATGCCGCAGCTGACAGCGGTGCAATTGCGAATGATGTTATTGCCGTGGAAAACAGTACGGTCATTTTTTTCGATGTGCACAGGATACTGACCCAATGTCCCTCCGCCTGCGGGCATCATTCTACGGTGATTCAGAATTTGTTTTTTGCAATATCGGAGAAAAACAGGAGGCTGGTGCAGAAGCTGGGCCACATGTCCATGCGTTCAACCCGGGAAAAGCTGATTTCATATCTGTCGGAGGAGGCAAAGCGCCATAACAGCGGCAGCTTCAGCATCCCCTTTAACCGGCAGCAGCTGGCGGACTTTTTGTCCGTTGACCGAAGTGCCATGTCCAATGAGCTGTGCAAGATGCGCGATGAGGGACTCATCAGTTTTGATAAAAACAATTTCACTCTCAAAGAATAGAAAAACCAGGGATCCGTCTGCCGGAAATGGCAGAGCGGGGGGTGCGCGAGGGGGTTAAGACCCGCCTCGCGTTCCAATAAACTCCCTGATGCCGGGCATTGGTGGGTGGCCGTAAAACAGTTATCTGAATATCGACAGGAACGCCCGGACAAAAAATGTTCGGGCGTTTCGCTATATATTCTTTCATGTTTTTTGTTAAACTTTTTTGTTGTATTGACTTTAATATTATTCAAGAGTATAATAAATAATGTTAAAGGAGGGCGAGCGTATGGCACTTCAAGTAATTCCAGAATGGATTGTCAATCTTGACGATGAGGATGTATCATTCATCAAAAGGTTTCTTCTTGCGTCTGGGTCACTAAAAGAAATGGC
>CAZYTE010000203.1:0-1927 GCA_964649425.1 uncultured Oscillospiraceae bacterium | reverse complement strand
GCACCAAGAAGAATCTGGAGCTGAGAGTGGAAGCTGAGAACGGCGCCACCATGGGCAAGTTCGAGCTGGCAAAGCTGGCCAAGAAGTACAATCTGGACGCTATCCATGACACCGTCCATGAGATGGCCCGGGATGAGGCCCGCCACGGCAAGGCATTTGAGGGCCTGCTGAACAGATACTTCAAGTAATGTCTATGAAAATTGTAGAGTGGAATGGTGCTGGAGACTACGATTATTTTGTCGAATGTTCTGAAAAAGAGGTAATTGCGGTTTTCAAAGAGAATGCGGCACAGGTACTTCAGAAGTGGGAAACCATTATTCATAGCAGTGCCCTGAAAGATCTCAAGAGCTACTATTTTTTCATAAATATTGAGAGAAAAACCATTGCGCTGCTTCCCTTTTTGGCGCTGGCCTTCGGGGGAATGTATGATGGCTATCCACCTTATGGAGAAGTCGTTTTTTTTAGAAATCCCATCCGGAAACTATCGAACTATTCTTTTGAAGAGTTCAAAGGTCTGAATGAGGAGAAGAAAAAAGTAAGCAGATTTAAAGATTTGCTTATACGATATCTGTGATATTCGGTATGTTTACTTCTCCGCCCTCCTGTGCGCTATCGTGAAATCATCATATTAAAGTGTCATGGAACAAAACATCCTGTGAAATTGCCGCGACGAGGCTCGCCACGGCAAGGCATGTATCGCATGAAATTATGTTGTAAAGGAGAAAGCCAATGAAAATCCGTAATATTGCTCTTGTGCTGGTATTGGCGCTGGTTTTATCGACTTTTTCCGGATGTGGTCTGAGGCAGATGGAAGCCAGACTTGACGCGGTTGAGGATGCGGTCGAAAACCGCGTGGACAAGGTGGAGGACGCAGTGGAGTCTGCCATATACGGCAGCCCGGAGCTGAAAGCTCCCAAGGCAGAAAAGTCTGCTGCAATGCCTTCCGAAAAACCTTCTTCCGGCGCGCCGGCTGATAAAAACTATGAGCCTGCTCTTTCAGTTGAAGAAGCGGAGAAAATAGCTCTTGAGCACGCAGGTCTCAGTGCTGACGAAGTGAATTTTATCCGCCGTGAATTTGAGATCGACGACGGTGTCAAGCAGTACGATATCGAGTTTTATCATGACAGATTTGAATATGAGTACAGCATCCACGCAGACAGCGGCGATATTATTTCATTTGAAATTGACCGATAATAATAAGGCACTGTCAAGCGCGTATTTGATAGTGCCTTCATTAGTATTTGTTTTTATTTTTTAACAGCGTCAATCTTTACTTATACTGAGAAAAATGCTATAATCTGCCAAAATACCTTGGAGGTTAAACCAATGACAAAAGTTAGGATCAACCCCGGCGTATGCAATCTTATCACCACTGTCACCGCGGAGGCTCAGAAGAGAAGAATGGTCAAGCTGACCATCGAGAGTGACTGCCCCGGTGTCAGCAAGATACTTGAAACTCTGGGCACCGATACCGTAAACGGCATGGAAATGTGCTTTGCGGCTCCCGGCACCAATGCCATCTATAAGGCAGCCGGTCAGTGCTGCCCCCAGCACGGCACCTGCCCTGTCTGCTCCGGCATCACCAAGTGCATTGAGGCTGAAGCGGGCCTTGCCCTCAAGCGTCCCGTGGAGATCACCTTTATTGAAGAATAATTTTTTGAAGGGAGAATAACAATGAACGAAAAAGTTGCGGCTCTGCTGAATGATCAGATCAACAAGGAGCTTTACAGCGCATACCTGTATCTGGATATGCACAACTATTATGACGAAAACGACCTGGACGGCTACGCCAACTACTATATGATCCAGGCTCAGGAAGAACGCGACCATGCCATGCTGTTCATGCAGTACATGCAGTCCAACGGTCTGAAGGTAACTCTGGAAGCAATCGGCAAGCCCGACAAGGAGTTCAACAGCGTTATCGATC
>CAZYTE010000202.1:0-1941 GCA_964649425.1 uncultured Oscillospiraceae bacterium | reverse complement strand
ATGGTATCCTCAACGGTGGGCTCGTCCACCTGAACAGGCTGGAAACGGCGCTCAAGGGCGGCGTCCTTTTCAATATATTTGCGGTACTCATCCAGGGTGGTAGCGCCAATGCAGTGTAGCTCACCTCTGGCCAGCATGGGCTTTAAGAGGTTGCCGGCATCCATACTGCCCTCAGTCTTGCCTGCTCCCACAATGGTGTGCAGCTCATCGATAAAGAGGATGATGGAGCCCTCGCTGCGGCGGATCTCCTCAAGAACCGCTTTCAGGCGCTCCTCAAACTCGCCTCTGTACTTGGCGCCTGCAATAAGCGCGCCCATGTCCAGAGAAAATATGGTCTTGTCTTTCAGTCCTTCGGGCACATCGCCGCGGACTATGCGCTGGGCAAGTCCCTCGGCAATAGCAGTCTTGCCCACGCCGGGCTCGCCGATGAGCACCGGGTTGTTCTTGGTTTTTCTGGAGAGGATACGGATCACATTTCTTATCTCGCTGTCTCTGCCGATGACAGGGTCCAGCTCATTGTTCCGGGCACGCTGCACAAGGTCGCTGCCGTATTTTGTGAGAGCGTCATAGCTGCTCTCCGGGTTATCACCGGTGACCGGGGAGGACTTCACCCTGGAAAGCTCTCTGGTAAATGCGGCTTTGCTGATGCCGTGGTCAGAGAAAATTCTCTTGACAGCAGCCCCGCCTGCGGCGAACAGGCCCAGCATGATGTGCTCCACGGAGATATATTCATCCCCGCCGGATCTGGCCGCCTTTTCGGCCTCATTAAGCACCCGGTTTGCCTCGGAACTGAGGTACACATCACTTACGGTACCCACCTTGGGCAGATTGGAGATGGCGCCGTCCAATTGGGATAGCAAATTGTTGCAGTCAACACCCATCTTCTCCAGCAGCGAGGGGATCAGCCCGCCGTCCTGATCGGCAAGGGCATAGAGCAAATGCTCGGGGGCAATATAGTTGTTGCGGTTTTCCTGTGCCATGGCCTGAGCGGTCTGCACAGCTTCAAGGCTTTTCTGTGTAAATTTTTGAGCGTTCATTCTTTTCCTTTCCCGCTTCAGATCTTTAGCTGAGCGTTGATCATGTAGGAGTAGTAGGCCGCTTCCACCTGATGGGCATCCATCTTGCCTGATAAATAGGATTTCAGCAGCTTGTCAAAGAGCTTTACATACTCTGAAATATTTTCTGCCAGCTGCTCCGCGCTGCAGTTTTCCGCGGGCATTGCAAGGCTCCTGACGAATCGGCCATCGTACAATGCATATTCGTGCAGGCCGGTAATTGGTGCCAGATGCCTGTCCTCGATGACTTTCCAGAGTCTGAAAAAGTCCGTCATGTCTCCGATGAGCTGCTGAGACTGGCTGCGGTACAGCACCGACAGCCGGCCCAGAGAAGTCTCATGGTCTTTATACAGCTCCACCTCGTATTTTATGGTGGGGCGGTATTTATATTCCAGAGAGCTCTTCATGGACATGCTGGAGCTGTTGGGGGCGAAGAAGGGAATCAGCTCCCGGGAGGGCAGCATCAGCTGCTCGATGGCAGAGAGCACATCGTTTATTCTCCGCTCCGGAGTCACATAGTCCACATATTCGGCAAGTATCTGGTTGATGAGGCTTGAGCGGTTTGTACCCAGACGGTGGGCCAGAATGTCCACCTCTCTGACCACGGCATCGTCCAGAATCAGGCTGTATAATGTCTTTTTCATCTGCGGCTTTCCTCTCCTGATATTGATTGATTATATATTATTCCCCGGCAAAACTTTTGTCAATGCATTTATATAAATGTTCACACAAATTATATAATTTATCCGTTTGTGTTTATAGTGCTTGATTTTTTGAAATGCTTTAGATATAATACTTTGGCACAGATTTGGAGATGTATCGAAGTGGTCATAACGAGGCTGACTCGAAATCAGTTGACGGGTAACACCGTCCGGGGGTTCGAATC
>CAZYTE010000201.1:0-1966 GCA_964649425.1 uncultured Oscillospiraceae bacterium | reverse complement strand
TGAAGATCTCCTGCTCCTTGATCTCCTCGGTCTCCTTGTTGCGCAGACGCACGCGGACCTTCAGGGGGGCAGCGTATGTGGCGTCGCGTGCCTTGCACTCCTCCTCGGAGTACTTGGGCTTTTCGTTCATGGAGTAGTCGATGAAGCTCAGCTCCAGATTACCGGTGTAATCGGTGATAGAGTCAACATCCTTGAAGACCTCACGAAGACCCTCTTCCAGAAACCACTTGTAGGAGCTCTTCTGAATCTCCAGCAGGTTCGGCATTTCCCGGATCTCCTGTGTGCGTGCAAAGCTCTTTCGCAGAGTTTTGCCGTAGAGAACATCTTTAGGCATTTGCGCACTCTCCTTATCTTTTCTTGCGAACACCTGGCTGTGTTGTTAGATTTTAGACAGTCGGTGTTGATTTTACATAGTCAAACTGCTATACTGCAAGTGTGGATTGTGGGGTAGTCCGACCACGGTATCACAAATATAGCAGTTAATTTTACCATTCCAAGCATGTAAAGTCAAGGCTTTTTCTGAATATTTTTGTGTGAGGCGGAGGTTTTTTGAACCCCGCTCTTTTTTCTATCTGTGAGGTTTTTCTATGTTTGATATTTCGGTAATACTTCTTCTGCTTGCAATAGCTTTATTATCCCTCTTGCTGCTGCGCAGAGCCGGACTTATGGACAGCTTTCCCCGCTCTGTCACCTGTGTTCTGCTGACCATCCTTGCTTTTGTTATCCGCTGGGCAGTGCTGGATTATGAAACTCTGGATTATCAGAATTTCCTCACCCACTGGGTCAGCTTCTTTAGAGAAAACGGCGGTTTCAGAGCTCTGGCAAAGCCCGTGGGCAACTATAATATCCCCTATCTCTACTTCCTCGCCCTGTTTTCCTATCTGGATATAAAAGACCTTTACCTTATTAAGCTGCTGAGCATTTTCTTTGATGTTATTCTCGCATGGGCATCCATGCTGATGGTCAGCAGATTTACCGGCAGCAAAAATCGCCTGACCGGAGTTTTCTTTGCCGTTTTGTTCTTGCCCACCGTGTTCCTCAACGGTTCCCTCTGGTCCCAGTGTGACAGTATTTATGTTGCTCTTGCGATTCTCAGCCTTTACCTTGCTCTTGAAGACAGACCCGTTCTCTCCATGCTCTGCATCACCCTGTCTTTCGGCTTCAAGCTGCAGGCCGTGTTCATCATGCCGGTGTTCGCAGTTTTGTGGTTTGCCGGAAAAATCAAGTTCAGGCATTTCTTCATTTTCCCTGTGACCTATGCGGTTTTGGTGCTGCCTGCTGTCATCGCCGGCAGGCCCTTTATGGACTGCATCAGCCTTTATTTCAATCAGACTGGCTCCATAGGCAGCGGCCTGAACTACAACTCCCCTTCCATATTCGGAATACTCTATAATGTGCAGAACCCGGAGCTGGCATCAAAGGTCGCCATCGCTGCCGCTGTGGTGCTTATGCTGGCCGTTCTGGCGGTCTGCTTTGTATATCGCCGCCGTCTGGGAGACAAGGCTATTCTGGGTGCCGCCTTCCTGCTGTGTCTGGGCATACCTTTCCTGCTGCCCCACATGCATGACCGCTACTTTTTCCTCACCGATATCGTCAGCCTTATTGTGGCGTTCTCCTGCCTGTGGTACTCCCCCGCCGCCATTCTCGCCCAGTTTGCTTCCCTGTTGGGTTACCACGCTTATCTTAAAATGCGCTACCTGCTGACAATGAACTACGGTGCTTCCGCACTTATAGTTGTGCTGGCTTTTGCCCTTGTTTTCTTCATTTCCGGCCTGCTGGAAGGAAAGGAAAAATCTTTAAAATTCCCACTTGACAATTCCTGATATTCTGCTATAATTCTCTTTGCCTTAAATGTGGCCCGCCATTTTGGTGCAGACGGTTTTAAATGGAACCGGAGCACCGGCGTTATATGCGAGAGTGCTGGAACAGGTAGACAGGCACGTTTGAGGGGCGTGTGTCAACCGAC
>CAZYTE010000200.1:0-1978 GCA_964649425.1 uncultured Oscillospiraceae bacterium | reverse complement strand
TCCGGCCAAAATATCGCTTTATCAGGCCTGTGTTTTCTTGTCTCAGCGCGCCTAAGGGCTTCATTTTTTAGTCTTCAATATTTACAGCAATGCCGTTTACCTCAACACCTGTATCTGCGGAGATCAGTATGTACTTCTTGCCGTCTATCACCTTTGTCTGCACAAGATATCCGAACTTGGGGTCAACGCTGATCTTCACCTCAGGGGTGCAGACCTGCAGCTTTTTGCTGTCGATGATGTTGGCGGGGCGAAGCTCAGCGTTTTCGCCGAATTCCTTCACGCAGTTCCTGCAGAAGCATTCCACCTGCTCAGTGTTCATGCCGCTGTTTTCCAGAATACTGCCCATCTCCTCGGTTGAAATGGTGAGCGGTTCCGGATCACGGCTCTCCTTGTGCAAGGCAATGCGCTCTGTAAGCTGCTCATGGACAGCCTGCACCGTGTCATAGCTCAAGTCCTTATTACTGCTTTCTGCCAGAAGATTTGAGAAAGTGTCTCTCTGGCGGCCTGCGGACATGGGGACCTCGGTGCGGAATACCGCGTCTATAAAGTCCTGATGTATCTCATCGGTATTTCTGGAGTAGAAAAGCGTATTATAAATGTTGGCGCAGCGGTCATCAAAACAGGGGAACATGAAGCCCAGCTCAGGCTGGGACACCACCTGATTGAGGGCGGAATTGGAGAATCTCTTTTCATCCGGGTCATAGCCGAACTGCACCTTGCCGCTCTTTACAGGGCAGATGCTGCAGAGTATGTATTTGAATACATCTCCGCCGCTGTCGTCCTCGGAGCCGTCCTTGCCGTAGTGGGGTACATCATAGGCATCAAAAGCCAGCAGAATAAGATAGTTGCTGTCCTCCATATCAAGGGACTGTATGATACATTTATAAAAGTCCTCTCTCAGCACAGCATCCTTTAGCTCAGTCTTTCTTAAAGCGGACAGCAGGCGGTGCTCGTCGCTGTCCATGACCTGCTTTGTGGCAAAGCTGAGACTCATAAGATTTTTGCCCAAGGTGCCGGACAGGGATTTTTTCAGCAAGCTCATGTATTTTTCATTTTCTTCCTTGGAGAGCATACCCACGGATTCGTCTATGCAGGATATTATCTCCTTTGCGCTGTTGACATAGCAGCCGTAGATGTGGGTGATGCTGTTTCGCTCAGGCTTGATGCGGCGGCGGATTTCGTTGAGTTCTTTTTGGTTCATGGTACACCTCTTTCGTTTGCTCATTATAAAGCAAAGCAAAAATATAAGCAAGTCAAATGTAGGGGCGGGCACCGCTCGCCCGCCTATTAAAAAATATTGACACATTATAACAAAAGTGGTATAGTTCCAAGGATAAAAGATCTTTAAGACGATACGAGATATCGGCAAGGTTTTATAGGGTGAACTGCGCCCGCTTGCCGCCTGTTCATGGAGGAACGAACAATGGCAGTTTTCAAAAACGTCCGCAAGCTGAATATGGCAGAAGTCAGGGAGTGTGCTTTTTCCACTCTTGATAGTGTCGTTTCCGCTTTTGACATGGATAAATATTTTCTGTTGCCCGGTTTCTGTGATGTGCATGTGCATTTCAGAGAGCCGGGATTTTTGTATAAAGAGAGCATTAAAACCGGCTCTAAGTCCGCGGCAGCAGGCGGCTACACCGCTGTGTGCACCATGCCAAACTTAAACCCGGTGCCGGACTCTGTGGAAAAACTGAATGTACAGCTTGAGGCCATCAGGAAGGATGCCTGCATTACTGTCATCCCATACGGTGCCATTACGGTCAACGAGGCCGGGCAGGACTTTGCTGACCTGGAGGGCATGGCAAAGGATGTCATCGCCTTTTCCGATGACGGCAGGGGAGTGCAGAGTGAAGAGATGATGCGCCAGGCAATGCTCCGGGCCAAGGCACTGAACAAAATGATCGTTGCCCACTGCGAGGTAAACGATCTGCTCCGCGGCGGCTATATCCACGACGGCGAATATGCCAGGGCCCATTCC
>CAZYTE010000199.1:0-2007 GCA_964649425.1 uncultured Oscillospiraceae bacterium | reverse complement strand
CGGGGCGGAATTTTTCATTTTTAAACCCTATGGTTTCTTATCTCAACGCGCCTTTCCACGGATTTTTTTATGTAATCAGAAGAATAGCTTCAGCACTATCAGCAGTATGACTCCGGGAATGCCAAGAAAGCCTGTTATCAGTGCGTTTATCAGATTGATACCAAGACTTATTCCCACAAATTCACCGAGAAAGCTGACGATAAAAAGAACAATATAGCCGAAGGCGGCGTTTATCAGCAGCTTTAATATAAGTCTCATAGGTGCTGCAAGTATTTTCAGGAGCAGACAGCAAAAAAGTATGACCGCTCCTAAAATAAGCAGGCTAGAAATAGTTTCCATGCTTGCTCCTTTCCGTTTCTATGCTTTGCATATCCTGAAGGATGGAATTTCTCCGCTGACGCAGAGCCTTGATTTCAAAAATGCAGCAGTCGGTGGCCGTGGGGTCGGAGCTGAGATTGAAGCCCCTGTATGCCTGGGTCAAAGCATCTGTGACCAGATTGAGCTGCTGCTTTTTGAGCTTATACTCTGCCTTGAGTTTTTTGTTCTTCCTGTCCATACATATGCCCTCCGGAAAAGATATAAAAGTATTCTTTACAAAATGCAGTAAAAAAATACCTGTTTATAATCCGGCAGGCGGCATATACTATGCTCGGACAGAAATTCCGGGCGAGAGATAAAGAAGCCCAGGATGTAGAACATATATTTTTTATATGGATACACCCAAACGGGAGTTTTGTCAAGCGGAAAGGCTTTCCACCGGACGGAGGAAAAGATGCTTCTGCGGAGAGGGCCGTGTGTTAACACACGGCCCTCTTTTGCATCAAGATATTGTACATACGGCTTGAAATTCTGCTCAGATGTGGTAAAATATATTAGTTTCAAGACTAATTCGTACTTTCAACTGAAAGGACTATTTTTATGAGCAAAAGCAATCCCCAGTACGGTAACGACAGTATTTCACAGCTCAAGGGCGCGGACAGAGTAAGAAAGCGCCCGGGAGTCATCTTCGGCTCTGACGGTCTTGACGGCTGCCAGCATGCTGTGTTTGAAATACTCTCCAACTCCATAGATGAGGCCAGAGAGGGTCACGGCAATGTTATCACCCTGACCTATTTTGAAGACAAGTCCATTGAAGTCGAGGATTTTGGCCGCGGCTGTCCGGTTGACTGGAACCCGGCTGAAAAGCGCTTCAACTGGGAGCTGGTATTCTGCGAGCTCTACGCCGGCGGCAAGTACAAAAACGCTGACGGCGGGGACTATGAGTATTCTCTGGGACTCAACGGTCTGGGCTCCTGCGCCACTCAGTACGCTTCCGAATACATGGATGTAACAGTCTGGCGTGACGGGAATAAGTACAGTCTCCATTTCAAAAAGGGTGAGGTCTGCGGCAAAAAGGGTCAGGAGCTTATAGTTGAGCCTGCGGATCGAAAGAAAACAGGCACCACCATCCGCTGGCTGCCCGACATTGAAGTCTTTACCGAGATAGATATTCCCGAGGAGTTCTTCGATGATGTGCTTCGCAAGCAGGCGGTTGTCAATGCGGGCGTCACCTTCAAGCTGAAGCTGCAGCGGGGCAGCAGGTTTGAAACCCGCGAGTATCTCTACGAAAACGGCATCAAGGACTATGTTCTGGAGCTTGCCGGGGAGAACCCCATCACTGCTCCCGAGTTTATCTCCACCGAGCGCAAGGGCCGTGACCGTGAGGACATGGCCGACTACAAGGTGAAAATATCCGCCGCCTTCTGCTTCTCCAATAAGACTACCGCTCTGGAGTATTACCACAACTCCTCCTGGCTGGAAAACGGCGGCGCTCCGGACAAGGCTGTCAGAAGTGCCTTTGTGTCCGCTATTGATGCCTACATCAAGCAGATCGGCAAGTATCAGAAAAATGAGAGCGCCATCAAGTTTCAGGATGTGCAGGACTGTCTGGTGCTGGTCACCAACTGCTTCTCCACTCAGACATCTTACGAAAACCAGACCAAGAAGGCAATAAACAACAAGTTCATC
>CAZYTE010000198.1:0-2010 GCA_964649425.1 uncultured Oscillospiraceae bacterium | reverse complement strand
GGGCGTTCCCCTCCGTGTTGAGATAGGTCCCAAGGATATGGAGAATGGTGTCTGCGTAGCAGTCCGCCGCGACAACCGCGAGAAGGTCACAATTGAGCTCGACCAGCTGGCTGAGAAGATCCCTCAGGTTCTTGCCGATGTTCAGCAGGGCCTTTATGATAAGGCAAAGGCAAATCTGGACGGCCACACCTATGTTGCCCACTCTGTTGAGGAGGCAAAAAAGCTGCAGGAGGAAAACGGCGGCTTCATCAAGACCATGTGGTGCGGCGAGCTGGACTGCGAGCTGAAGATGAAGGAGGAGGCCGGCATGACCTCCCGCTGCATCCCCTTCGAGCAGGAGCAGCTCTCCGATGTGTGTGCCTGCTGCGGTAAGCCCGCAAAGCACATGATCTACTGGGGCGTCGCATATTAAACTAAAAAAGAGACACTTTTCAGTGTCTCTTTTACTTTGTGAAGGCCCCTTTGTGCAAAGGGGGCTCCGCCGCAGGCGGTGGGGGATTGACAATCCCTCCGTCTCGCCTTACGGCGATCCACCTCCCTTTACACAAGGGAGGCTTTTTTATTTACTGCTTCTTCTGCAGTTTATGTTTCTTTCCGTCGGGGGTCTGGATAACCAGATTGTCCAGAACACCCATGGCGCCCTGGCGCCACTCGGCAATGTATTCCTTTCTCAGCACATCGCGTTCAGCAAGCTCCTCGGCGCTCAGCTCTCTTTCTTTAGCAAGCTTTGCCAGTTCATTTATACGGGCAAGTTTAGAATTTTCCATTTTGCTCTCCTTAATCAATTGTCCCCAGCTCATCCAGCGTCAGCTCGAAGGAGGGGATGAAGTGTTCCATGAAATACTTGACCTCAGGCAGGGGGCTGTCCTCCAGCATCTTCCTTGTCTGCTTTTCGGCGGACAGGAACTCGTTGTTGCCGGCTTTGCGCTCCTCAATGCATTTGATGTAGGCAGACAGCTTATCGGCAGCTTTTACAAGGTCGTGGAGCCTTTCCTGAGCTTCACCTGTCAGCAGCGGCTCATATGCGCCCTGCAGCTCCTGGGGCAGAGTGGCCAGAAGCTTGCGGCAGGCAATGGTCTCCACCTGCTTGTAGGCGCCGCTGATCTCCGGGCTGTGGTACTTGATGGGGGTGGGCAGGTCGCCGGTGAGTATCTCAGAGCTGTCGTGGTACAGGGCCACGGCGGCATACTCGTTGGGGTCACAGGGGATGTTAAAAACATCCCGGCGGATAACTGCCAGCGCATGGGCAATGACTGCCACCATGTGGCTGTGCTCCTGAATGTTTTCCGGCAGGGAATTGCGCATCAGGCTCCAGCGGCCTATGTAGCGCATACGGGAGATATATGCAAAAAAATTGAATTTCATAGTTCCACTCCAAGTTTTTTGCTCATTCTAGCATGGTATATGGTTTTTTTCAACTGTATGCCATGATTTTTTGTGCATTAGCCCTTGCAAATACCCTGTATCGATGGTAATATTCTTGGTTGTGCTGAAATTTATATAAGAACGCAAGGGAGCTGCGAAAAATATGGAGAAACTGAGAAATGTAGCCATTATTGCTCATGTTGACCACGGCAAGACCACTCTGGTGGACGAGCTTCTGAAGCAGTCCGGTGTATACCGTGATAATCAGGAAGTGGTGGACCGTGTTATGGACTCCAATGCTCTTGAAAGAGAGCGCGGAATCACCATCATGGCGAAAAACACCGCCGTACAGTACGGCGATACCAAGATAAATATTGTTGACACCCCGGGCCATGCCGACTTCGGCGGCGAGGTGGAGCGCATCCTGAAAATGGTCAACGGCGTTATCCTGCTGGTCGACGCTGCCGAGGGCCCCATGCCCCAGACCCGCTTTGTTCTCAGCCGCGCTCTGGAGATGGGCCACAGAGTCATCGTTGTTGTAAACAAGATCGATCGCCCCGACCAGCGCATCCACGAGGTCATTGACGAGGTTCTGGAGCTGCTGATGGATCTGGACGCTACCGACGAGCAGCTGGATTCTCCCAT
>CAZYTE010000197.1:0-2041 GCA_964649425.1 uncultured Oscillospiraceae bacterium | reverse complement strand
GCCGGTGAAATGGAACCAGTCAGCACCTTCAAAAATATTGTCCCAGTCGAACTCGGAGGGCTCGGACATCTGAATTGCGGAATAAGCTCTGTCGTACACACAGACGCTGCCGCGCTGGGAAGCACCCTTCTCGTTGAAGTAGATGCCCACGCGCTCGCCGCCGCGGACTATCCTGGATGTATCAACACCGTAACGGCGCAGGGAGTTCACAGCAGCCTGGCCGATGCTATGTTTGGGAAGCTTGGTGACAAAG
The DNA here is from genome assembly GCA_964649425.1 of uncultured Oscillospiraceae bacterium. GTDB lineage: Bacteria > Bacillota > Clostridia > Oscillospirales > Oscillospiraceae > Limivicinus. Next base: position 1,788 of record CAZYTE010000197.1, on the reverse strand, counting down.
CAGGCATCCATACCGTAGTTTGCCAGAGAGACGGAGACATTGGCTTCGCCGCCGCCGAAGGTAAACTCAACATGGTCGCACTGTACAAAACGCTCGTAGTTATAGGGCTGCAGGCGAAGCATCAGTTCGCCGAAACAAACAACTCTTGCCATAGCACAAAATCCTCCAAATTATTCCTTTACTGCAGCTGCGCGGGCATCCTTGCACAGCTGGGTGATCTTTTCAAAATTGCCTGCCGCGATATCGGCCTTGGGGCAGACCCAGCTGCCGCCAACAGCATGGATAAAGGGAGTGTCGATAAACTCCTTGATGTTCTCGGTGTTTACGCCGCCGGTGGGGATGAACTTCAAGCCCACAAAAGGACCTGCCAGAGACTTGAGAGCCTTCAGGCCGCCGTATACATTTGCGGGGAAGAACTTCACAAGCTTCAGGCCCTGCTTCATAGCTGCCATGATTTCGGTAGGAGTTACGCAGCCGGGGCATACAGCGATGCCGTTTTCTACACACCAGCCAACAACCTCAGCATCAAAGCCGGGGGAGACGATGAACTTTGCGCCCATCTCAACAGCCAGTCTGCACTGCTCAAGGTTTACGATAGTACCTGCACCCACCAGAACATCAGGGCAGTTTTCAGCAACCGCCTTGATGCACTCAGGAGCCGCGGCGGTACGGAAGGTGATCTCCATGACATCAACGCCGCCTGCTGCCATTGCGTTGGCAGTGGGAACAGCATCCTTCACATCATCCAGCACAACAACGGGTACAACGATGCTGCGGGCCAATCTTTCCAAAACAGTCATATCACTACCTCCGTATCAGACGCCGGAGTAGCAGGCAAAGCCTGCGTCTACGGGCAGAACCGTGCCGGTGATGGCACCTGCTGCGGCGTCGTCGCACAGGAACAGGGTTGCGCCCAGCAGCTCCTCAGCCTCAACGAAGCGGTCCATGGGGGTACCGCCCAGAATCTTCATGGAGCGAGGAGTGAGAGTACCGTCCTCATTGTAGAGCAGAGCCTTGTTCTGCTTGCCCAGAATGAAGCCGGGGGCGATAGCGTTGCAGCGGATGCCGGTGCCTGCGAAGTGCACTGCCAGCCACTGGGTAAAGTTGGAGATGCCTGCCTTGGCAGCGGAGTAAGCGGGGATCTTGGTCAGGGGGGTGTAAGCATTCATGGAGGAGATGTTCAGGATGCAGCCCTTCTTGCGCTCCACCATATCCTGAGCAAAGACCTGAGTGGGCAGCAGGGTACCCTGGAAGTTCAGCTTGAAAACACTGTCAACACCGTCGCTGTCAAGATCGAAGAAGTTGACACCGCCCTCCTGAGCCTCATGGTGGAACTCATTGGTAGTGGTAGCCTTGGGGCTGTTGCCGCCGGCACCGTTTACCAGAATGTCGCAGGGGCCAAAATCCTTCAGGATCTGCTGATGAGCGGCCTCAAGGCTCTCCTTCTCCAGAACGTTTGCCTGATATGCCTTGAGCACATAGCCCTCAGCCTCAAGCTCCCTGGAGAGCTCTTCGATGACGCCGGTGCTGCGGTTGAGAGCCGCTACCTTTGCGCCGCTCTGGGCAAAGGCTCTTGCCATCATGCTGCAGATCGCGCCGCCTGCGCCGGTAACAACGACTACCTTACCGCTGTAGTCAATATTCAGGGGAAGTTTGATCATTTTAATCTGCCTCCTATTATTTCTTTTCCTCTAATCTGTCAAGCATATCCCATACGCCCAGCATGTACATGATGCCGAGGGCTCTGTCATAAAGACCGTAGCCGGGGCGGACGGTGCCGGGGCCCTC
>CAZYTE010000196.1:0-2057 GCA_964649425.1 uncultured Oscillospiraceae bacterium | reverse complement strand
TGACCCTCATCGCAAATAACGGTCTCCCCCTTTGCGCTGAGTCCCGCAATTATCATGGCCGCCCCGCCCCGCAGGTCAGTGGCGTTGAGTGCTGTGCCATAAAGCTCAGAAACACCTCTGATTATGGCATTTCTGCCATCAAGCCTGATATCCGCCCCAAGCTTTCTCAGCTCAGGTACCTGCCGGTAGCGGTTTTCAAAGATGTTTTCGGTTATAAGGCTCTCCCCTTCCGCCTTTAAAAGCGCGGCCATCAAAACCGGCTGGGCATCGGTGGGAAAGCCGGGATATGGAGCTGTGCTTACCTGCTCCACCGCTCTCAAAACTCCACTTGACCTGAGTCTTACGGAGCGGTTTCCGTTTATTATATCACATCCGGCCTGATTTAGGAAGTAGAGAACTGTAGAAAATTGACCGGAATCCACACTTTTCAGCTCCACATCACCGCCCAGAGCGGCAACGGCACAGGCAAGAGTTGACGCAGCTATCCTGTCGGCAATTATCCTGCTGCCGATAAAGCTCTCCGGCTCAAGGCCGTCAATTATAACCACATCGCTTCCGGCACCGTAAACATTGGCCCCCATGGTACGCAGAAAGTCCTGCAGGGCGATTATCTCCGGCTCTCTGGCGGCACCTCTTATAACCGTTTTGCCCTTGGCTGTGCAGGCTGCAAGCATGATATTTTCCGTTGCGCCCACACTTGGAAAGGGAAGAACGATCTCCTCGCCGTGAAGCTTAGAGGGCCGGCAGCATATCTCGCCCCCGTCCTCTTCAATGTCAGCCCCCATTTTTCTCAGGCCGCTCAGGTGCATATCGATGGGCCGTTTCCCCAGCTGACAGCCTCCGGGCAAACTGAGCCTTGCCTCGCCGCAGCGGGCAATAAGCGCACCCATGAATATGACCGAGGAGCGCATCTCAGCCATCAGGCTGTGGGGAATGGCCGTGTAGGAAAGGGTGCTGGAGTCTATGTACACATCACTGCCGCTGTGGCTTGCGGTGCAGCCCAGTTGGCGCAGTATTCTCAAGGCCGCGTCCACATCCGACAGCGCCGGAACATTCATCAGCTCACAGCGCATCGGGCAGATTATGGATGCTGCCAGAATGGGCAGTGTAGCATTCTTCGAGCCCTGCACGGAACATGTGCCGGAAAGTCTGCTGCCGCCTTTCAAATGCCATATATCCATTAAAATTCCCCCATGCATTCAAATTATGCCATTCTATGCAAGGGGGCATTTATTTGTTAATCAGCGGCAGATCTCCAGAATAGTATCGCAGATCCTGTCGCAGGCATCACGCACAGAAAGAGCCGCCATGACCTGAGCCATTTCCTGCAGCTTCTCTTCATCAGCCAGAAGCTCTTTCACATGGGCCATCAGGCTCTCAGAGTCAAACTCACCCTCCAGCAGCACCTTTGCGCCGCCCGCCTTTTCAAGTACCCGCGCGTTCTTCTCCTGATGGTTGTTGGTCACATTGGGAGAGGGCACGATAAGCGCGGGCTTGCCCATATAGGTCAGCTCTGCCAGAGTGGAGGCGCCGGCTCTGCACATGATAAGGTCGGCAGCCGCCATGACCCTGGGCATATCGTAGATGAACTCAAGCAGCTCAAAGCCGCCCTTATCGTCACAGCACTTTACTTCATGAAGCTTTGTTTGCATACGCTCGTAATACATTCTGCCGGAGCAGTGGATGAAATGGAAATCGTCCTGACTGCAAAGCTCATGCATCATGTCTGCAACGGTATTGTTCATGTGGCTTGCGCCCAGAGATCCCCAGACGGAGAGAACCAGCTTTTTATCGGCGGGCAAACCCAACTCCGCCTTGGCAGAGGCCTTGGAATGGCAGGCAAACTCGCCGCGGACCGGAGTGCCGGTGACCTTGACGGCCTCGGGATTGGGATAATACTTGCAGCTTTCATTAAAGCCCACCATAACTCTATCCACCTTTTTTGCAAGCATCTTGGTGGTAAGGCCGGGGAAAGCATTGCTCTCATGTACGGCAGCAGGAATCTTCAGGTCGGCTGCGGCCTTGAGAACCGGGAAGCACACATATCCGCCGGTGCC
>CAZYTE010000195.1:0-2079 GCA_964649425.1 uncultured Oscillospiraceae bacterium | reverse complement strand
TTGGATGTTATCACACAGCTGTGGATTTGGTGTTTTATAATCACTGTAAATATGGATCATAGCTAGGATGCCGCCGGGCTTCAGCAGATCAAATGTCTTCGAAAAAGCCACTTCCTCAGGGATCCACTGAATGGTTCTGGCGGAGTAGATCATATCGAATTTCTGTGCCCCAAAGTCATGGGTTATGAAATCATCGTTGACAATATGGAAATTCTCACGGCTGCCGTACTTTTCAGACATTTTTGCGGCAAGATGCTTCCCCAGTTCGATGCCATGGTAATCGCACCCGGTATCCAAAATCGGATCCGTAGCCTGTCCCGTGCCGGGGCCAAGCTCCAGCACCGTTTTATCCTTGTCTATCCGGGCATGATCGATCAGATACGCAAATAATTCCGGGCTATAGTGGGGCCTGTACTTATCAAATTCTTCGGGAATGGCATCAAAAACACCTCTGGATTCCATAACCAGCTCAACCTCCTTTATAATCTTAGAAGAGAACTTGTGCGGATTCTTTCTGTATGCCGCAGGGCTGCAGCCAAATGCTTTTTGAAAAGCACGGGTCAATGCCTGCTGAGAAGAAAAGCCACAATCCAACGCTATATCTATGATTGCATCTTGTGCTTTCTGTAGTGCCATTGCAGCTGTATACAACTTGCGTTTCGAAATATACTCCCTTATTGTCATACCCGCAACTTTATGGAATTGCTCAGAACAGTGATAAGGTGAATATCCAACCTGCACTGCGATATCCGTCAAGGACGGATTCCTTGTTGCATTTGAATCGATATAGTCTATCAATTGCTTTGTAGTGAACATCCATTCCAGCATATTTTCGCCTCCTTCCGCACGATTATAGTATAAAGCCAAAATGCTTTCTTTACCTCAATTGGGAAAAACAGCGCAGAGAAACGCCCCCCTGCGCTGTAGCCTTATAATTGCTTCTTGAAATTGAGTTGCGGCTTGCCCTCACCATAACCCATACTGCGGTAAAAACTATGTGCATCAATACGAGATCCGCCAGATACCAGGCGAACACCGGCCGCTCCGGTTGCCATTGCCCACTGTTCAACCCGTTGCAAAAGAGCCTTGCCGATCCCCATTCTGCGATAATCACTTGACACAGCAATACCCATAACGTTTTTCATAAGATGAGCATACAACAGTTCATAGTTGTTGGCATGGACATAACCGGCAACAACACCGTCAACCTCGGCAACGAAAATCTTATCTTTTTCACTGCACAGCAATTCTATCATCTTTTGTCGGGTTTGTTCAATGGGATAGCAATATCCCATTTCATCGGAATTTAGTTTTTGGATTGCGGCTGCGTCCTCTGGCTTTGCTTCTCGTATTTCTAAACGCATAATTCTGCATCCTATTGTTTGAACAACAGATAAACTTTTTCCGCCGGCACATGCATATGAACAAAAGGAGAGTCCGACTCCAGCTCACAGGGCTGCATACCCAGCTTTTCCATAAGGCAAATAGAATACAGATTTCGTTTGTCGGCGTATGCCTCAATGGTCTGTAAATCATCAGGCAAAACGGACAGCAGATGCTTGCAGAACTTATAGAACAGAAATGTCCGGTGAAATTCTCTTTTAAGCTGGATCTCTTCCACCATCAGCATTCGCTCTCGAATATAGTACTGCACATAGCCCGCAAGCTCCTCACCGACAAAGCAAAGAATGATCTGCCGCGGTGCCTTTTCCAGCGCAGGAGATACGGCTGCAAGCCATTCCTTCCTCTCCTGCTCATAGGACAAGCCAGAGGGGGCAATTGATCGCATATTATCATAAAGCAGATCAAACAACTGAGGAAGCCAATGATCCTTTTCAGATTTATCTAGATAACAAAACATCATTCCAATTCTCCCTTTTTGATCTATAGTGAAATCATTATAGCATAATTGATGAGGAAATAAAATACAACTTTTCAAGAATAAAAACGGCAGGGATGTTAACCCTGCCGTAATCTACAAATCAAAATAAATGACAAATCCGAACCCGTTGCCAACTGGCTTAAGGTTCGGATCTGTACAATTTGGCTCCCCCTGTTGGACTTGAACCAACGACCTGC
>CAZYTE010000194.1:0-2091 GCA_964649425.1 uncultured Oscillospiraceae bacterium | reverse complement strand
CTTCCGGCCAAAATGTCGCTTTATCAGGCCTGTGTTTTCTTGTCTCAACGCGCCTAAATCAGGTCTGCTTTCCTAATTATTCAAAGAACTCTCTCAGCGCTTTAAGGTAAGCCTCGGTGTCAACCGGATAACACAGGCCATGGCCTGCGCCGGGGGTGATAACAAGCATTTTCCGGCTTGCGCACGCTTCAAAGTTTTCTCTGCTCATACTGCATGGCACAAATCTGTCATCTTCACCGTGGAAAAAGATTACAGGCACACGGCAATTCCTGACCGCCTCGATGGGCGGAGTCTCCTCCAGATCAAAATGCCCAAAGACTCTGGCACCCAATTTTATAAACGGATATAGCAGCCTGGGCGGCAATTTCATATCCCGTATGACTTTTTTGATGATCGCCTCAGCGGAGGAGTACCCGCAGTCAGCGAGGATACCGATCACATTGGGCGGCAGTTCCCTGCCCCCTGCCATAAGGACGGTCGCGGCGCCCATGGATATCCCTGTCAGTATTATCTTAACATCTGGTCCAAAATATTTTATGGTGTGTTCGATCCACCTGTGGCAGTCTTTACTCTCATTGACACCAAATGAAATGATATTGCCATCGCTTTTGCCGCTGGCACGCTGATCTACAATCAAAGCACTCCTGCCCAGGGCAAAGCAGCGCTGTACACCGCCGCAGAGATCTCTCTCCGCATTGCTTTTATAGCCATGAAACATAAGCTCAATGACCGCTCCGGGGGCATATTCATAGTATTTGCCACACAAAGTCAAGCCGTCAAAAGATTTGATGCTCATGTCCTCATGGGGCATGGCTCTGAGTTCCTTTATCCAGTTGACCATCGTCTCCCGGAAAGGCTCATATATTTTCCCTTTGGGAATACAGTATTCCTCTGCATTGGTTTTTTCTTTCCGCGGCGCATAAAAAGTCATGCGGAAGCAAACATATGAAATCAACAGCACCAGCGCTCCGGCTGACAGTAAAATTACCAAAATACTTTTCATATCTACCCTACGGTTTTCTTGCTTTTAGGTGTAATCTCATTCCAGAGCGTAAAGCCAAGAATCAGAATGCCGCCAACTACCTGCCACAGGCCCATGGGTTCACCCAGAATAATAACGGAGACGAATACCGCTACCAATGGGTCAATATAACTGAGTATGGCTGCCTTCTGGCCGGGCACCTCTTTCAGAGCTGAGAAATACAGGCAATATGTGATTCCGGTGTGCACGATGCCAACCACAAGCAGACATATCCAACCGGTCGAATCCAGCTTGCCAATGGTTATGCCGCTGCTGAATGCAACATAAGGAATCAAAGTTATGATAGCGGAAATGAACTGCAGAAAGGTTCTGTGGATACCATCCACATTTTTAATGAACTTATTTATCAGAATGACTGTTGCATAAAACACCGCTGCGCCAAGGCCGAACAAAATACCGATAAAATTGCTGTTTCCTCCGCTGAGATCTCCAACGCCGGTAATCAAAACAATACCCAAAGTAGACATCACGAAACAAATTATCTGCTTTGCCGTCATTTTTTCCTTAAAAAGAATAGGACAAACGGCAATTACAATAACCGGAGCAAAGTAATAGCTCAGTGTGGCAACGGAAACCGTTGTGTATTTATATGCTTCAAACAGCAGTATCCAGTTTATACCCATGGCCATGCCGGAAAAGAGAAGCAGCGGCACTTCCTTCTTTATTTCTGCAAACGGAATCTTCTGCCCGGTAATGAGCAGGAATACCCCAATCAGAATCGCCGCCATCACAGCGCGGTAAAGAGCCAGTTCCCCTGAAGAAACCTGAATATTGCGCACAAAAGGAGCTATAGTTCCAAATACGGCCATTGAAAAAGCCATCATCAAGCGTGCATTCTTTGACCTATCCATAAAATCACCTCAAGTCTGCCATGGGGCAGCATTATTGATTAGAACACAATACAATAATTCGCCAAAAATGTCAACACTTTAAATGGAAAAAGTATCGAATGCAGTCTCCTACATGGATGCTTTCCTTTTCTCGAAAAAAAGAGCAAGTCTTTCGACTTGCTCTCTCTTGGTGGGGGAAGGTGGATTCGAACCACCGAA
>CAZYTE010000193.1:0-2124 GCA_964649425.1 uncultured Oscillospiraceae bacterium | reverse complement strand
CATGGTTCAGGGATTATGTGTATATCCCCCTTGGCGGCAATCGGGTCAGCAGGCTCAAGTGGTACCGCAACATTTTTGTGGTCTGGCTGCTGACGGGCTTCTGGCACGGCGCGGCGTGGAACTTTATCATATGGGGATTGTATTTCGGAGTAATTCTGGTGATAGAGAAGTTCTTCCTGCTGAAAAGACTGGAGAGGAGCCGGGTGCTGGGGCATGTGTATGTACTGTTTCTGGTGCTGATAAGCTTTGTTGTTTTCAATGCGGAATCCATGGCGGATGCTTTTAGTTGTATAGGGGGCCTGTTCGGCAGAAATACCGCCGCCTTTGCCGGCGCGGAAAGTATCTATTATCTTAAAAGCTACGGGGTCTTGCTGCTGCTTGCAATTGTGGGTGCGACCCCGCTGGTGAAAAAGCTTGTTGCCTCTTTGGAAAAACGGAAGTTCTTTGCCCTTGGGGAGACAGTGGTCAGTGCGGCGCTTTTCATTCTCTGTACGGCTTATCTGATCGATGGGTCCTTTAACCCCTTCCTCTATTTCAGGTTTTAGGGGGTGCGACAATGAAGAAAATTTATGTGATAATCATGTCTGCCCTTTTGATGGGTCTGTCTTTGGCCTGCTGGTTCAAGGGCAGTGATGAATACTCTCAGTCCGAGCGCAGATCACTTGCCGGCTTTCCCGAAGTCAGCCTTGAGAGTATCGCCTCCGGCAAGTTTATGAGCGATTTTGAAAGCTATGCCCAGGATCAGTTTCCTTTCAGAGATGGTTTCAGGGGCATAAAGGCAAATGCTGCCCTGAAGCTTTTCAGACAGAAGGACAACAACGGCCTGTATCAGGCCCAGGGGCATATCCTGAAGCAGGACTACCCTATAAATTACGATATGCTGGATAATGCGGCAAATAAGCTGACAGCGATCTATGATAAATATCTGGCAGACACGGACAGCAAAGTATACCTTTCCATTATTCCCGACAAAAGCAACTATGTTTCTCTCACAAAGGGGATGCTGACGGCGGATTTTGACGATATGGAAGAGTATATGCTCCAAAAGCTGGACTTTATGGAATATGTCGACATTGAGTCTCTGCTGACCTTAGACGACTACTACCGCACCGACAGCCACTGGAAGCAGGACTGCATCGGCGATGTAGCGGAAAAAATAGCCAAGGCCATGGACGGCGAGACACTGAGCTATTATGAACACAAGCTGCTAAGCAACCCTTTTTACGGCGTCTATGCCGGGCAGCTGGCGGTGGATACAGAGCCTGACCGCATTAGTTATGTGAGCAATGCGATGATAGACAACTGCATCGTCACAAGCTATGACAGCGGAAAGCCGGAGACAGTTCCCTTTTATGATTTTGAGGCAGCAGAGGGCAGAGATCCCTATGAGTTTTTCCTGAACGGTGCCGATGCCCTTCTGGAGATTGAAAACCCAAACGCAAAAACAGACCGGGAACTGATCATTTTCAGGGACTCCTTCGGCAGCAGCCTGGCTCCTCTGCTTCTGGAAACTTACAGCAAGATCACCCTTGTGGATACCCGCTATGTGCAGAGCGGCCTGCTGGGCAGCTTTATCGAGTTTGACGGGCAGGATGTGCTGTTTATTTACAGCACCGGGCTTCTGAATAACTCCCTTGCACTCAAATAAAAATGTGGATGCTTTTGCATCCACATTTTTTGTTACCATTTATTTTCTACTTTTTCCGCGAAGCCGGGGAAGTCCTTGACTTCAACAACAGTACCGTCGTCCAGAACTGCCTTGCCGGTGAACAGGCCGAAGACCTGATGCTGATCGGACTTTATCAGCTTCACATCGGTGCAGGAGGCCCTGTCCAGCTGGGGTACAAAGTCCATCTCAAAGCGGCCGTCGTCGGAAGTGAAGGTCCAGGGGGACATGAAGTCCTTCTCATCGCCGGGGATGTTGAACTTGACCTGGCTCAGCTTGTGGGCCTTGCCGTTATAGAAAAGCATATTCTCGCTGGCGGCGGAGCAGTCGCCAAAGCCGTAGCCGATGTTCCAGCCGAAGGGCACGCCGTCAACAACAGAGGAGGCGGAGCCCCAGTACCAGGTGTTGTGATAAGTCCAGACGCCGCGGCCCCAATCCAGGGTGCCGAAGCTGTCGGC
>CAZYTE010000192.1:0-2139 GCA_964649425.1 uncultured Oscillospiraceae bacterium | reverse complement strand
ACACGGCGCTCATCATCTTCCTCCACGCAGGTGACAAGCAGCAGGATCTGATCCTGGGGCGTGACAGAGATGTGGGTACTGTACACCGATGTTCTAAGCAGTGCATCCAGCGCCTCCTGCCGAAGATCTGCCTGATCGGAATAGAGCTTGGCAAAGCTGACATGCTGCCAGTTGTTGTAGTCCGTACTGATTGTCCCAACCGAGAAAATGACATAGCGGCCTTCCTCGTATAGGGTATTAAATGTAATAAAGGGGTTGTTGCGGTAATAGGTCAGATTTTCATAATTCCGCAGGCTGCCGAACATCGCGCCGGTCTTCATGTTGTGTCCGTACAGGATAATCGTATAGGGCCGGGTATACAGGCTGCAGCTTTCATCCAGAAAGATTGCACCGTTGACATTATGGTATCCAAGATAGTCCCGCTTCAAATAATACTGATTATCCCGCTGCACAACGGCTTGATCGAGCAAGCCGTCGATTGTCAGCCATCCAACGATGTCCTCATTCTGTCTGCGCAGCTTTGTGAAACGGCTGCTAATGATGCGATACGGGTTGTCCGGATAGGTGATTACAGGCAGCGTCTGGTTTGTGGGCTGGGTGGTTTCCGGCAAAGGCATGGGCGTTGCTTCCGCCGGAAGAGCCGTTGGGCGGATTGTCGGCATCATCTGCTGAACAAAAGGAGTGGGTGTTTCCGCATAATACAGCGCCTGGAGCTCGCTGGCTGTCTGCGTCATTCTACGGTGATCAGCCGCATATGAAATCAGCTTCATGGCGCTGAAGGCAGCCACCGCAACGCATATCAAGCTCAAAACGAGCAGTGCAAAACGTATATTCCTGTGTTCTGATGCGCCAAACACATAGAGTCGGCGCCTTTTTCTCCTTTTCCGGTACACAAAATCGTGTTGATTTTCCCTCGGTTTGCCACAAGCAAAGGCCAACCAAGCTCTTATTCGGCTGATGATTTGACTGAGCAATCAGGTCATCCTTCCTGTGGCATTCGCATTGAATTGGCCGCCATGTAACAACATCATTTTACCACCAAGCAGCGTTCCTGTAAAGCATAGGGAATAACTAAACAAGACAGAAATACAAACACCGCTGATGAAAGAATCAAAAACGAAAGACACACCTTTAACGTGAATCAACAGTAAAAAGACCAATAGACAAAAGGCCCCCTTACACCAACTTGGAGGTTTACACAACTATTGGGAGGGTCTTGAGAAACAGGACGTGCGTACATTTTCCGCCCCTCTCCGCAGGGCCTTTCAGTCATCACTTTCCTGAGCTGCCTTCAATCCCATATGATGAAAACACGATATTCACATTGCGAGCAGTTCCTCTCAGATTGCGCTATTTGCTTTATTTTGCTATAATATATTTGTTATTGTCAAGCCTCCTTTTCATGAGCCAATTATAAGTGAGAAAGGCCCCTGATAAAACCCGCGGTGGAAAATCGCAAGCATACTCACACCTGTAACATATGAGGACAGGAAGAAAATGAGGAGAATGGTGATCCAACCGATTATCAGTCCTGCATACTTTTTTACCAGTAAACAGATTATGCTGCAGAACAGGATATATCCACCAACTATAAGCAAGCCACTGCCAAACACGAGCGCAAGCAAACAGCATAGCAGTCCGATGCCTAAGAGAATAAAGCCGATCATTTTCTGTGTGCTGATTGATTTCTGAACAATCACCTGTACAGGCTGAGCCGGGATCTCTTGTTCGGGGGCTGCCGCCTCCTCCGGTTCCTTCTCGGGTGGAGCATCACCCTTTACCAGTTCGTCCAGCGTTATATGAAATACCTCGCTCAGCTGAATCAGCTTGTCTAACTCAGGAACACTGGTGTCGGTCTCCCACTTGGAGATCGACTGGCGGGATACATTCATTTTCTCAGCCAAGTCACCCTGGGACATTTTGTGCTGATTTCTCAGAACGGATATCTTCTCGCCTAACGTCATAAAGAATCACCTTCTTTCTTGCCCGTATCATAGCAAGAAAAGCCGAAAAAGTCGACCAACTATGCTTTGATTTTTTAGCAACCAACAGTTGCAGCCATCCATTTTTCGAGGTTTCAAGGAAAACAGCGCAGCTCCAATTGAAAAGGAGCTGCGCTGAAAGTTAGTCCATTTATAT
>CAZYTE010000191.1:0-2146 GCA_964649425.1 uncultured Oscillospiraceae bacterium | reverse complement strand
TGCAGCACTATTCCGATGTGCCAAGCGAGCATCTGGAGTGGCACGGGCACAATGACTTTTACAAGGCCGTTGCCAACGCCTCCACCGCTTGGCTTTTCGGAGCATGTGCGGTCAACTGCTCTCTGCTGGGCATCGGTGAGCGCACCGGCAATGTACCCCTTGAGGCAATGGTCTTTGAGTATGCCTCTCTCCGAGGCTCCATGGACGGCATGGACCCAACTGTAATAACCGAGATCGCCGAATACTTTAAAAAGGACATCGGTTATAATATCCCGCCCATGACCCCCTTTGCAGGCAGCAGCTTTAATTCCACCAGAGCGGGAATCCATGCGGATGGGCTTATGAAAGATGCGGAGATCTACACCATCTTTGATACAAATAAGCTCCTGAACCGCCCTGCCACCGTGGAGATCAGCAAGACCTCCGGTGCAGCCGGCATTGCCTACTGGATAAATCAGCATTACAGACTGCCGGAGGACAGGCAGCTTCTGAAAACGGACCCCCTGGTGCTGACATTGAAGGGCTGGATAGACAGCCAGTATGAGGATGGACGGCAGACTGTCATCTCCCACAAGGAGCTGGAAGAAAAAATTGGGGAATTCGCCCCGGGAAGATTTGAGGAAAGATAGATGAAGGCATTTAAAACCGTGTCTCTGGCCGATCAGGTTTTTGAGAAGCTGGAAAATGATATAATCATGGGCGTTTACCCCTGCGGCGAAGTCCTCACCGAGCTGAAACTGGTGGAGCAGCTGGGCGTCAGCCGCACTCCCATCCGCGAGGCCATGCGCCGACTGGAGCAGGAGCGGCTTATTAAGGAATCTGGCAAGGGATCAATAGTTCTTGGAATTACAAGAGCTGACCTTGAGGATATCATGAATATCAGAGAGCGCATAGAGGGACTTGCCGCCTATTATGCGGCAGAAAATGCCGGAGAGCAGGAGATTTCCGAGCTCAGGCAGATAGCGGAACTTCAGGATTTTTATTTCCAGAAGCAGGACACCGAGCATCTGCGGGAGCTGGATGACCGCTTCCACGAGACCATGTACGAGCTCTGCGGAAGAACCGTAATCCGTGATACTCTGCAGCCCCTGCACCGCAAGGCTCTGCGCTACCGCAAAAAGTCCATTGAAGACAATGAGCGTCTGGCCCTTTCTGTAAAGGAACACAAGGCCATAGTCAATGCCATTATCTCGGGAGATGCCGGGCTCGCCCGGGAACTGACCACAAAACATATTACCAACGCCAAGGAAAGCATGCTTCGGAGGTTTGACGCATGATAGCAAAAACACTGGCCCAGAAAATAATTGAGAGCCATCTGCTGTCCGGAACTATGGAGCCGGGTACTGAGATCGGCCTGAAAATAGATCAGACACTGACACAGGATGCCACCGGCACCATGGCATATCTGGAATTTGAGACCATGGGCATCGACAGAGTGAAGACCGAGCTGAGCGTTGCCTATGTTGACCACAACACTCTGCAGAGCGGCTTTGAAAATGCCGATGATCACCGCTATCTGCAGACCGTTGCGGCAAAGCACGGCGTGTACTTCTCCCGCCCCGGCAACGGCATCTGCCATCAGGTGCATCTGGAGCGCTTCGGCAAGCCCGGCAAGACCCTCATCGGCTCTGACAGCCATACCCCCACCGGCGGCGGTCTGGGTATGCTGGCCTTTGGCGCCGGCGGCATGGATGTGGCCGTGGCCATGGGCGGCGGCGCTTACTATATCACCATGCCCAAGCTTTACAAGGTGGAGCTGACGGGCAAATTGCAGCCCAATGTGTCCGCCAAGGATATCGCCCTGGAGATTTTGCGCATCCTGTCCGTCAAGGGCGGCGTGGGCGCAGTGATCGAATGGGGCGGCGAAGGCATCCGGCATCTGAATGTGCCCCAGCGGGCCACCATCACCAACATGGGCGCGGAGCTGGGTGCTACCACCTCCATCTTCCCCTCTGACGAGCAGACCCGTGCCTTTATGAAGGCCCAGGGCAGGGAAGCCGACTTTGTACCCCTCAGCAGTGATCCGGACGCGGAATACGATAAGATTATTTCCATCAATCTGGACACCCTTAAGCCCCTGGCGGCCTGCCCCCACAGCCCGGATAACGTGCGGCCTGTGACGGAACTTGGCGAAACCAAGGTGGAT
>CAZYTE010000190.1:0-2180 GCA_964649425.1 uncultured Oscillospiraceae bacterium | reverse complement strand
TATTCCCTGCGCTTTTCGTTTTGCCGGAACGGAATTTTTCTGTTTTTAAACTGCTCGGCACCTGAAAAGCAGAGATTTTGGCCGGAGGCGAGGCGTGGAAGCGCAGGCATACTTTGTGTCTGTCAAGCTTTCACAACAAAGCTTCCGGCCAAAATATCGCTTTATCAGGCCTGTGTTTTCTTGTCTCAACGCGCCTAAGTCCTCATTTTTTATTTAAGAAACATTCTTATAAGCTTTTTGCCAAGCTCGGTGTAGGGTCTGTACCGCATGGGCAGATCCATCCAGGTCTTCTTGTCTACCACACTTTTGAGATGGGAGAAGGCATCAAAGCCCACCTTGCCGTGGTAAGAGCCCATGCCGCTCTCGCCTACGCCGCCAAAGCCCATCCGGGTGCTTGCAAGGTGGATGATGGTATCGTTTATGCAGCCTCCACCATAACGGCAGCGGGATGTGACGACATCGATATGTGCCTTATCCTCTGAGAACATATAGAGAGCCAGAGGCTTCTGTTTATCAGAGAGCAGTTCAAAGATTTCATCAAACTCATCAAAAGTGAGAACCGGCAGCACTGGTCCAAAAATCTCCTGCTGCATGACCGCGTCATCCCAAGTTACATTGTCCATAACAGTGGGTTCGATCTGACAGGTCTCCTCATTGATTTTGCCGCCCCAAGCCACCTTATCCTTATCAATAAGAGAACACACGCGCCGGAAATGCTTTTCATTTATGATCCTGCCGTATTCCGGATCGTTCAGCGCATTCTCAGTGTACTGCAGCTTTATCTGCTCTGTAAGCTCCTTTATCAGCTCATCCTTTACCGATTTCTGGCACAGCACATAATCGGGAGCCACGCAGGTCTGACCGCAGTTAACGAATTTGCCGAAGACAATGCGCTTTGCGGCAAGCTTTATTTTTGCACTGCTGTCAACGATGCAGGGGCTCTTGCCGCCAAGCTCCAGAACCACAGGGGTCAGATGCTCTGCGGTATGCCGCAGCACCTCCCTGCCCACAGCCTGACTGCCGGTGAAGAACACAAAGTCAAACTTGTGGTTTAAAAGCTCCGCGTTTTCCTTGCGTCCGCCGGTAATCACCGCCACATACTCAGGCGCAAAGCATTCGCCGATCATTTTTTCCACCAGTGCAGAGGTGGCGGGCGAATAGGCGCTGGGCTTTATGATCGCGGTGTTGCCTGCGGCAATGGCATCAGCCAGCGGATCGAGAGTCAAAAGCAGTGGGTAGTTCCAGGGGCTCATTATAAGAGTGTTGCCGTAGGGTGTGGGCATAACATAGCTGCTGGCCGCAAACTGGGCAAGCGGTGTAGCTGCTCTGCGCTTTGCCGCAAACTTCCTGGTATGGGAGATCATGTAGCTCAGCTCACTGAGTACCATGCCCGTCTCGCACATGTAGCCTTCAGCCTCGCTCTTGCCCAGGTCGGATTTCAGAGCAAGGGCGATGTCTTTTTCATAACGGATCACGGCATCCCGCAGTTTTTTCAGCATAGCTACGCGAAAATCCACATCCAGCGTGGCTCCGCTCTCAAAATATGCTTTCTGACTTTCCAGCAGCTTATCGATGTTTGTCATTTTTTCCGCTCCAATTCAAACTAAATTGCAAAATTCCTATTGACTTAAACCATAGTTTAACATATATAATGAAAGTACCAAAAACAATAAAAGGAGTGCATACCATGAAAGAAGTATACGAGTTTCTGAAGAATGCTCAGGTCTACTATCTGGCCACCATTGACGGCGATCAGGCAAGAGTCCGTCCCTTCGGAACCATCAACATTTTTGAGGACAAGCTCTACATACAGACCGGTCTGGTCAAGGATGTTGCAAAGCAGATGGCCGCCAACCCAAAGGTAGAGCTCTCTGCAATGTTCGAGGGCAAGTGGATCCGTGTTGCAGCCGAGGCTGTTCTGGATAACAACATCGCCGCTCAGGAGAGTATGCTGGCAGCTTACCCCAATCTGCAGGCAATGTACAAGCCCGGCGACGGCAATACCGCCACTTACTATCTGAAGAACGCCACCGCCACCATCTGCTCCTTTACCGAGGCTCCCAGAACCATAACCTTCTAAGCACCTTCACAGCGGCAGGGATAATTCCCTGCCGTTCAGCTTGTCAAAAAGTCTTATCAGACTTTTTTGACCGCTTCAATCTCCACATTTTTCGCAAAAG
>CAZYTE010000189.1:0-2181 GCA_964649425.1 uncultured Oscillospiraceae bacterium | reverse complement strand
TGTGCTGCGCACCCATTAAACCTTGCCTCTCCGTTTGGGAGAGGTGCCCCGTGGGCACCCTGGGCGGAGAGGGTTGTCGGGGCGAGCCCCGGATGTCCCGCTTGTACCAACTACCCTCCCCGTCTGCGGGCGGCCAATGGCCGCCCCTACATTTTTCCATAACATCGTTATATTCGTTAATTGTAGGGGCGAGCATTGCTCGCCCGCCAAAAGACCTCCCCAATCGGGGAGGTCTTTTTATATAGGCTCCCTTGTAGCGAAGCTGACTGAGGGATTGTTATCCGCAAATAGCCACAAAATTCTCGTCCGGATTATCCTGCAAAAACCTGATCTGCTTTCTCAGCTTTTCCAGCATTTTTTCCCTGTCCCGGGGCCAGAGCCCCCTGTTGCGAAACTCGATGAAATCATGCATCCCGTCAAACTCGCACCGGTAGTCCGTGTTCATATTCTCCAGAAGCGTCAGCTCCTCGATAAGGTTCTCCAGCTCATCGGCGGGCTCAAATCTCCCGGCCAGATGGTCCTGATAAAGCTCCGAGCCTGTGTGGAAAAACAGGGAGAAATTGCATACCCTGTGGGGCTTTGTGCGGTTGAAGAACTTAGCCAGAGCCCTGGCGTTTTCCACTCCCCTGCCCTTGCCGCAGATGCCGGTCATGATGTGGGCGTCGTAGTACATTCCGGCGGCGTGAAGTCTCTCAATGGCCTGCTCGGCCTGCGCCAGAGTGTTGCCCTTTTCGTTGGCCGCCAGCACATCCTCAAGGCCGCACTCGATGCCGATGTAAAAGTCCGTGACCCCCAGCTCCCGCAGCCTTTTCAGCTCCTCGTCAGTCTTGTCAAGGATGTTCATGGTGTGGCTGTCCATGCCCACGCACTCCACGGAAGGCAGCTTTTCCCTGAGATAGGTGACGATCTCCTCAATGCGCCGTGCGGACAGGGAGAAGGCGTTGCCGTCGCCCAGGAAAACACGCCTGGGCTTACCGCCCACCGCGGCGACCCTGTCGATCTCCGCAAAGACCTGCTCCGTGGGCAGCACCCGGTACTGCAGGTGCTTGAAGAGCATGCAGAAATGGCACTTATTGTGGCTGCAGCCGACGGTGACCGGCAGCATATAGCTGGACCGCTCCATGGGACTTCTGCAGATCTGACCTTCGTAATCCATGAGCTCAACTCCTTGCGTACAATCTATAATTATAATAACACCGTACAAATCACTTGTAAAGCCTAAGCAAAGGAGTTTCGCAATGAGATAAATCCTGCGGATTTGTGAAATATGCCCGCGGCATGTTATTGTGTTTCCCGCAGGGAAACATATTATAATCGTTTCCGCACAGCGGAAACACCTTCATTGGGCAAAGCCCAATTTCACATTCGCCCTGCGAATATTTCACAGCGCAGCTATTTCACATTTTGCAAAGCAAAATATTTCACTAAAAAAAGGACAGACAATCACTTGTCTGTCCCTTTTTTTAACTTTGTTACTCCTCTTCGTTTTCAAAGAGCAATATGTAGTTCTTACCATCGACCTGATACACGCACTCCAGATCCTCGTCAGCCCACTCGGCCTTAAAGGGCTTATGGAATCTGACGCAGGTGCCGCAGGAAGCGGAGAGCTTCCGGGGCACGGGAGACATGACAGCAGTATCATCACCCAGCTTTTTCAGCTTGCGCTCGTAGCGCAGGGCCCCAAGATGGGTGAAAAAGGTAGCGATTTGCTCCATTACTCGATGGTCAGCTCGTAGTCGCCCTCGAAGTCCTTCCTGGTAACCTTGTAGCCGGCCTTTTCAGCGACGCGGGTGATGTTACCGGCGGGGATATCTTCGCAGAGGACGGACAGCGGAGTGCCGTTCTTGAGAGCAGCCTTGGTCATAAGTACGGGTTCGGGGCAGGAGTAGCCTCTGGTATCTATCTGATTCATGATAGTTCCTCCTTGAATAATTGAGTGGGGATTAAGCTTCGACCTTAGCCTTCCTGGTGTTGACAACGCCGATGACAACTACAACGACCAGGCCGATGATGACAGCGATCTTGCCGTAGATGGAGGGGCCGCCGATGGAGTCAGCAGAAGCAGCGCTGGAAGCCAGACCGAAGTTGTGAGCGCAGGCAGCGCCGACGATCATGCCCAGAACAGCAACGGTGGAGTCGGAGTTGCCGGAGCCGGCCAGGATGAGCTGACGCAGGGGGCAG
>CAZYTE010000188.1:0-2245 GCA_964649425.1 uncultured Oscillospiraceae bacterium | reverse complement strand
CCACCCACATCCCCATGAAGGTGAATATGTCCGGCGTTATGCCCATCATCTTCGCTCAGTCCATCGCTTCCCTGCCTGCAACCATTGCAGCGCTGACCGGCAGCAGCATGGACGGCTGGTTCATGAGATTGTTCAACACCACCTCTGTTGCTTACGCTATTATCTACTTCCTGCTGATCCTGTTCTTCGCTTATTTCTACGCAACCATCCAGTTTAACCCTGTTGAGGTTGCCAACAATCTGAAGAAGAACGGCGGTTACATCCCCGGCTTCCGTCCCGGCAAGCCCACCAGCGAGTTTATCCAGAGAGTTCTCAGCAAGATCACTCTGTTCGGCGCCATTTACCTTGGCATCATCGCAGTGGTTCCCATCCTGGTCGGCTGCTTCAGCGATGCACCCGCACTGACCGGCATTTCTCTGGGCGGCACTTCCATCATCATTGCTGTCGGTGTTGCTATTGAGACCGTACGCGCCCTTGAGACTCAGATGCTCATGCGCAACTACAAGGGCTTCCTTTCCTGATATAAGGAGAATCATTATGAGACTGATTTTACTTGGCGCCCCCGGCGCAGGCAAAGGTACTCAGGCTGAGATCCTGAGCAAGCTGCTCAGCATCCCCACCATCTCCACCGGAAATATTCTTCGTGCAGCTATGAAGAATGGCACCCCCGTGGGTCTGAAGGCAAAGGAGTATGTTGACGCTGGCAAGCTGGTTCCCGATGCTGTCATTATCGACATCATCAAGGAGCGTCTTGCACAGGAGGACTGTGTTAACGGTTACATCCTGGACGGCGTTCCCCGTACCATTCCTCAGGCTCAGGCCATGGAGGAGATGGGCATTGCAGTGGACTGGGCTCTGTCCCTCGAGGTAGAGGATCAGGTCATTATTGACCGCATGTCCGGCAGAAGAACCTGCAAGGAATGCAGCCAGACCTTCCATGTAGTCTCCAATCCTCCCAAGCAGGAGGGCATATGCGACTTTTGCGGCGGCGAGCTGAACATCCGCAAGGATGACGCTCCCGAGACCGTAAAGGCCCGCCTTGAAACCTACCACAAGGAAACCGAACCTCTCAAGGCATTCTATGCCGAGAGAAACAAGCTCAAGACTGTGGATAACCAGCCCACTATCGAGGCAACTACCGCCGAGATCAGAAAGGCTCTCCAGATTTAATCTATGGCTGACACCATATTTATTAAATCAAGCAGCGAGATAGAGCTTATGCGTCAAGCCGGAAAAATTACTGCCGGTGCGCGAACCGTCGCGCGCCAGGCAGTAGAGGCCGGCGTGACCACGAGTCAGATTGACAAGTATGTTCACGAGTACATTGTGAAATCCGGCGCAAAGCCCACATTTCTCAATTACGGCGGCTTCCCTGCAAGCGCCTGCATATCTGTCAACGATGAAGTTATTCATGGTATTCCCGGCAAGAGAGTTATCCACAACGGCGACATTGTTTCGCTGGATGTGGGAGCCACCTACAAGGGCCTGGTCGGAGACTGTGCGGGAACTTTCCCCTGCGGTGAGATAAGTGCTGAAGCGAGGGAGCTGATCCGTGTTACACGGCAGAGCTTCTTTGAGGGACTTAAGTTCGCCAAGGTGGGCTATCGCATCTCCGATATCGGCGCGGCCATTCAGGAATATGTGGAAAGCCACGGTTATTCCGTAGTCCGCGACTACGTAGGCCATGGAGTAGGACACAATCTGCACGAGGCACCCGAGGTACCTAACTTTAAGCTGCCCGGCGTCAGACGCGCAGACCCCAGACTTGTAAAGGGCATGACCATTGCAGTGGAGCCGATGGTAAACATCGGCGGCTACGATGTAAAAACCCTCAGCAACGGCTGGACGGTAGTAACTGCCGACGGCTCACTCTCAGCTCATTATGAGAACACCATCCTTATCACAGATGGCGAGCCGGAAATACTTACCATGGCAGAGGATATTTAAGTAACTGCAAACCGACTTTGGAGGAAATTTACTTTGGCAAAAGACGATGTAATCGAACTCGAGGGCACGGTAGTTGAATCCCTGCCCAACACCATGTTCCAGGTGGATATAGGCAACGGCCACATCATTCTGGCGCATATTTCCGGTAAACTCCGGATGAACTTTATCAGGATCCTTCCCGGCGATAAGGTCACGGTTCAGATGTCTCCCTATGATGTCACCCGCGGCAGAATCACCTGGAGAAGCAAGTAGGAGGTAATTCAAATGAAAGTTAGACCTTCCGTTAAGCCCATGTGCG
>CAZYTE010000187.1:0-2296 GCA_964649425.1 uncultured Oscillospiraceae bacterium | reverse complement strand
CATGAAGCGGTATACCTTGCCCATCCACTCGCTGTCACGGCGGGCCAGATAGTCGTTGACGGTGACAATGTGCACGCCCTCGCCGGAAAGCGCATTGAGATATGCAGGCAGAACCGCCACAAGGGTCTTGCCTTCACCGGTCTTCATTTCGGCAATGCGGCCCTGATGGAGAACGATACCGCCGATGATCTGCACTCTGAAGGGCTTCATTCCCAGCACGCGCCATGCAGCCTCTCTGGCCGCGGCAAAGGCCTCGGGCAGAATGTCATCCAGAGTCTCGCCATTGGCCAGTCTCTCCTTAAACTCTGCGGTCTTGCCCTGCAGCTGGGCATCGCTGAGCTTGGAGTACTCCCCATCCAGCTTTTCAACCGCGTCCGCGATTGGATATATTTTTTTGAGCTCGCGCTCACTGTAAGTTCCGAACAGCTTGTCTAAAAGTCCCATGCTATAACGCCTTTCAAAGGATAAATATTCAGTGTGGATTATAACACAAAGCAAGCGAGAAAAAAAGTACATAGTATTAAAAAAAGAATTTTTAAGCAGTCCATATCCGCTTGAGCTTTTGATTCGCTTGTGCTAAAATACCGTGTGTTATAGAAATACAAACTGTTGGAGTCAGAATTATGAACAAAATCGGCTTTGATAATGACAAATATCTGAAACTGCAGTCACAGAATATCCGCGACCGCATTTCCAAATTCGGCGGCAAGCTCTATCTGGAGTTTGGCGGCAAGCTTTTTGACGATTACCACGCTTCCCGCGTGCTACCCGGCTTTGCGCCCGACAGCAAGGTGCGTATGCTGATGGAAGTCAAGGACGAGGCCGAAGTTGTCATCTGCATTTCCGCAGATGACATTGAACGCAGCAAGCGCCGCGGCGACCTCGGCATCACCTATGACGAGGACGCTCTGCGCCTTATTGACGCTTTCCGCGGCATCGGCCTGTATATCGGCAGCGTGGTGCTGACCCGCTATCAGGAGCAGCCCGTGGCAGTCCAGTTCAAAAAGCGCCTCGAGCTCATGGGCGTGCGGGTGTTCAAGCACTATAATATTCCCGAGTACCCCTCCAACATCCCTCTGGTCGTTTCCGATGAAGGCTTCGGCAAGAACGAATATATTGAAACCGAGCGCAGCCTTGTGGTAGTCACCGGTCCCGGCCCCGGCAGCGGCAAGATGGCCACCTGTCTGAGCCAGCTCTACCACGAGCACAAGCGGGGCGTCAGCGCGGGCTACGCCAAGTTTGAGACCTTCCCCGTATGGAACCTGCCCCTCAAGCATCCTGTTAATCTGGCCTATGAGGCCGCTACCGCCGATCTTGACGATGTGAACATGATCGACCCCTTCCATCTGGAGGCCTACGGTGTCACCACCGTCAACTACAACCGCGATGTTGAGATCTTCCCCGTGCTTGAAGCCATGTTCAAGCGCATCTACGGTGAGAGCCCCTACAAGAGCCCCACTGATATGGGCGTCAACATGGTGGGTGACTGCATCATAGATGACGAAGCCTGCCGCGAAGCTTCCAGGCAGGAGATAATCCGTCGCTACTATGCCGCAGCCTGCGCTGTGCGCCAGGGCTTCTCCGATCCCAAGGAAGTGCAGAAAATAGAGCTGATGATGAACTCTCTGGGTCTGAGCAGCAACGACCGCCCGGTTGTTGCCGCAGCGCTGAAGAGAGCGGAGGAGACCGGAGCTCCCGCCGTGGCCATAGAGCTGCCTGACGGAAAGATCATCACCGGCAAGACCTCTCCGCTGCTGGGCGCATCCTCCGCCTGCCTGCTGAACGCTCTCAAGGAGCTGGCAGGTATCGACAAAAAGCTGCTGCTCATTGCCCCCGGCATCATTCAGCCCATCCAGACTCTCAAGGTGCAGCATATGGGCAACCACAACCCCAGACTGCACACCGACGAGCTGCTGATCGCCCTGTCCATCTGCGCCGTAACCAACCCCATGGCAGGCTACGCCATCGACCAGCTGGGCAAGCTGCGGGGCTGCGAGGCTCATTCCACCGTTATCCTCTCCAATGTGGATACGGATCTCTTTAAAAAGCTGGGCATCAACATCACATTTGAGCCCAAATACCAGGCAAAAAAGCTCTTCCACAAGAGCTAAAAACATTGAAAACTCAAGGGCTGCAGCCGTTTTGGCCGCAGCCCTTTCAAAAAAACACAATTTTTTCAGAAAAACTCTTGACAATTGAAAATCAATCTGTTATATTTATCAAGCTGACCGATACG
The DNA here is from genome assembly GCA_964649425.1 of uncultured Oscillospiraceae bacterium. Classification (GTDB taxonomy): domain Bacteria; phylum Bacillota; class Clostridia; order Oscillospirales; family Oscillospiraceae; genus Limivicinus. The sequence continues at coordinate 60 of CAZYTE010000187.1, read as the reverse complement.
GCCGCGTGGTTCAGTCGGTTAGAACGCCGGCCTGTCACGCCGGAGGTCGAGGGTTCAAGT
>CAZYTE010000186.1:0-2334 GCA_964649425.1 uncultured Oscillospiraceae bacterium | reverse complement strand
CATGAAGTTGTTGGGTTCCGTCATTTGCGTAACCTCTCTTTCTGCGGTATATAGGCTTTCATCTGTCAAAATGCTTCCGTGTGGCATTTCATATGTTTGACTTCTCAATTTTATATGAACGGAAGTTTTTGAAAGCCTTTAAAAAGAAGTGTTCTTCTTTGTGATTCCATCATATCATTAATTTTGCAATTTTCAAGACGCAATATTGCACAAAATGACGAATAACACCTTGTTCAAACTGCAAAAACAGTAGAAAATGACGAAAAAGTGATTGACAAGCTGCGATTTCCGGCGCTATAATGACAGCAAATGGGGCACTCGCAGGAGTGCCCCATTTTTCTTACTGTGCGATCATTTTCTTTTTCCACTTACCCATGCTGAACACAATGATGGAGATCACCATGCCCAGGGTCCAGGAGATCATCAGAGAGCCGAACAGCGCGATGGGCTGACCGTGGGGATACTCAGGTGTCCGGGTCAGATAGGCAATACCGTAGGCCACCGGCACACGGATCAAAATCGTGGAGATCATGCTCACCCACATGGGGGTGGTGGTGTCACCGGCACCGCGCATCACGCCGCCCAGCACCTGGGTCACACTGATGCAGATATAGCCAACAGCCATCAGCCGCATCATCCGGGTGGCCAGATCAATGAGTTCCGGTGTCTTGGTGAAGATGCCGAAAAGGTATTTGCCAAACAGCAGCAAGACTGCGGTGATCGTAGCGGAGAAGATAAGGCCGATCAGCGTACCCTGCTTCACACCCTGGTGAACACGGTCGAATTTACCCGCGCCCACATTCTGGCCGGTGTATACGCTCATAGCCTGACCGAAGGTCATGTTGGGCAGCATGGCGAAGCCGTCCACACGCATGACGATGACATTGCAGGCAACCACCGTTTCACCCATCTGGTTGGTCAGATTCATGACCACCATGCCGGCGGATGCCATAATGGCCTGGGTGATACCGGAGGGCAGTCCCAGCGTCAAAATACGGTAGGAAACAGCCTTATCCAGCTTCAAAGATTTGAAATTCATATCAAACAGGTCACGCATGCTTCTGAGCTTCAGGAAGCACAGCACAGCAGAGATGGCCTGCGCGATGGCGGTCGCCAGAGCTACACCGGCGACGCCCATATCCTTCACAAGAAGCAGGTCAAGTCCCACATTCAGTGCAGCGGATACCAGCAGGAAGCCCAGCGCGGTAACGGAGTCACCCAGACCCCGGAGGATACCGGAGAGCATATTGTAATAGAAAAAGCCGACGATGCCGATGAAGTAGATGTTTAAGTACTGGGCGCACCAGTCAAAGATGGAGTCGGGAGTTTTCAGCAGTGTCAGCAGGGGGCGGGTCACCAGAGGACCGAGGATCATGATGATCACCGTGGCAATGGCGGACAGGGTGATACAGTTGCCGATGGCAAGAGACAAGCCCTCCCGGTCCTTGGCGCCGAAGCGCTGAGATACCACGATGCCCGCACCGGTGGAGATACCCACAAAGAGCGCCAGCAGCAGATTCAAAATCGGCATGGAGGAGCCAACGGCGGACAGGGCCAGGTCACCCTTGTACATACCGACGATGACCGTATCGGCGGTGTTGTAAAGCTGCTGAGCGAAATTGCCCAGAAGCATGGGGATGGAGAATTCCAGAATACGCTTCCAGGGGGAACCGAGGGTCATATCCTTGGCAGAGAATAATTCTTTCAGTTTCATGGATGTTTCGTCCTCATTCTTTCTCATTTTATCCTAATTTTATCATAAGGGAAAAAGAAAGAAAAAGCAATAATCTGCCACTGCGAATTTGCAAAAAAATAACCGCCTGTCACAGGCGGAACAAGAGAAGAAGCCTTGAAAAATAAGCCCAAAATAGAACTAACCCTTGACCAGTGCTTCCTTCATAAGCTTTCTGATCAAGGGTTAGTTCATTGAATTCTTGATATCTAACATCTTTGGTTAACCTCTCTTTCTGCAGTTTGGAAACGACTTTCAAGTTTTGTTAAAGATAAATTACTTTTTAAACCTTTAGGAGTTAGGCTTGTTTTTGATTTTGAAAGTTCGTTTCTTTTTAGGTTTAACTAGTACATTGGTCTCACCTCTTGTCTATATAATACCAAAGATTTTGCAATTTACAAGATGGGAACTTGCATAAATGTGAGAATATGAACTTGTACAAACCGGAGAAACCACCGGAACTGCATGAAAAACGGTTGACAAATTTCATAAGCCTGTGATATGATAACTATGTTGGGCGGCCTCTGCAGGCCGCTTGTTATTTTGTTTGATCCTGAAGGGGTCGGCGCCTCGATGACCCGAAAAGAATATATCCAGTCAAA
>CAZYTE010000185.1:1899-2377 GCA_964649425.1 uncultured Oscillospiraceae bacterium | reverse complement strand
TGTCAGCAGTCTGCAGGAAGAGAGCTGCGATCTGCTCGTAGCCTGCTTTCTTTGCTACGGATGCAAAATAGGTGTACTTATTGCGGGCCTGAGACTCGCCGGCAAAGGCTTCCCACAGGTTCTTCTCGGTCTTAGTACCGGCATAGGGATTCTTCTTTTCCATTATAATTCCCTCCGTTGTAAAAAATTGACTTATACAGTCTTTCGAGCTGAGTATAGCACGGGATCGAAAAAAATTCAATCGAATTTAGATGCTTTTCAAAAGCTCTGCCGTATATTCCTGACAGCTGACCTTTCCCTTGCTGGCATGGATCGGACATGAATCCAGAGCCTTCTCCAGCTTATTTGCGGCATCAGCCCGGCAGATATGGCGCAGCAGCAGCACCTCGGCTCTCAGCATGCTTTCCGGATTTGCATAGGCGCCCATGCCCTCCTCGATCATGCGGGGGGCGGAGCCGTGGATGGCCTCGAACATGGC
>CAZYTE010000185.1:0-1889 GCA_964649425.1 uncultured Oscillospiraceae bacterium | reverse complement strand
AGCGGTCGCCCATGTTGGCGCTGCCTGCGGTGCCCACGCCGCCCTGAATCTGGGCAGCCTCATCGGTGATTATATCGCCATAGAGATTGGGCATGACAAAAACCTGAAATTTACTGCGGACTGCGGGGTTTACCAGATTTGCGGTCATTATGTCGATATACCAGTCGTCCACCTCGATCTCGGGGTAGTCCGCCGCAACCTGATGGCAGATCTCGGTAAACTTGCCGTCGGTCTTTTTCATGATATTGGCCTTGGTGACGATGGAAACTCTCTTTTTGCCGTTGTTGCGGGCATAGTCAAAGGCCGCCTTGGCAATGCGTCTGGTGCCCGGATCGGTGGTCACTTTGAAATCCACCGCCATACCGGGAAGCTCTACGCCCTTGCTGCCCAGCACATACTCACCCTCGGTGTTCTCTCTGAAAAAGGTCCAGTCAATACCCTCCTCGGGGATGGCTATGGGGCGCACATTGGCAAACAGGTCAAGCTCCCGGCGCAGTGTAACATTGGCGCTCTCCATGCTGCCGCCCATGGGCGTGGTGGTGGGGCCTTTCAGCAGCACATCACAGCTTTTGATTTCCTCCAGCACATCTTCAGGCACCGGTTTGTTTTTTGCAATGCGGTTTTCGATGGTGAGTCCTTCAATTCTTTTCAGGACGATGCTTCCATTTTCAATTTCATCCTTCAGCAGCTCTTCCATAACCTGCACCGCCGAAGCTGTTATGATGGGGCCGATGCCGTCACCATCCACGATACCGATGGTGATGCTCTCTTTTTTGGAATAATCCACCTTTTCGGAACTCATATTTTCAATTCGCCTGAGCTGCTCTTCAAGGAGCATTCTGAAGCTCTCGCATGCTTTTTCAACTGTCATTTTAGACACCGCCTTCTTTTGTGTAGTTCAAAAGCCCGCCGGAAAGCAGAATCTTCTGCTGCCGTTCGGTCAGATTGCAAAGGGTGGGAATCTTTTTATTTCCGCAGCAAACCATAATTCTTCCTGCCGCCATTCCCTGCCGTATATTCCCGATTTTCAGCTTGTCGCCCTGAGCTATGAATTCATAATCGTCGGCATTTTCAAAAGTCAGAGGCAGGATACCGGCATTTATGAGGTTTGCCGCGTGGATTCTGGCAAAGCTCTTGGCAATGACACAGCGTATACCCAGATACATGGGCACCAACGCTGCATGCTCTCTGGAAGATCCCTGACCGTAGTTGCTGCCGCCCACGATAATGCCGTCACCGGCTGCCTTTGCTCTTTCGGGGAAGTCCGGGTCGCAGACCTCAAAACAGAACTTGGACAGGTAGGGGATATTGGAGCGGTAGGGCAGAATACGGGCACCGGCAGGCATAATGTGGTCGGTGGTAATATTGTCGCCCACTTTCAGAACCGCCTCGGCGCTGAGCTCATCGGCAAAGGGCTTGGACCTGGGAAACTCCTTGATATTGGGGCCTCGCAGAACTTCAACGGAAGCTCCTTCCTCTGCGGGGGCAAGAACTGCGGAATCGTCCACATGGAAGTATTCCGGCAGGCTGATGTCCGCCATAGCGGGTAGGCTTGTGGGGTCGGTAATGCAGCCTGTGAGAGCGGATGCTGCCGCGGTTTCCGGGGAGACCAGGTAAACCTGAGCATCCTTGGTGCCGCTTCTGCCAAGGAAGTTGCGGTTAAAGGTGCGCAGAGACACGCCGCCGGAATTGGGGGCAAAGCCCATGCCGATGCAGGGGCCGCAGGCACATTCCAGAAGTCTTGCGCCGGAGGCCAGAATGTCAATGAGTGCGCCGGACTTTGCCAGCATGCTCAGCACCTGCTTTGAGCCGGGGGACACAGACAGGCTGACGCCGGGGGCAAGGGTCTTTCCTCTCAGGATCGCAGCGGTTTTTTCAAGATCATACAG
>CAZYTE010000184.1:0-2378 GCA_964649425.1 uncultured Oscillospiraceae bacterium | reverse complement strand
CCGCCGAACACCGGGCAGCTTTTGGAGGTGATGAGCCGCTCGCCCACACCAAAGGCGTTGACCTGAGCACCCTGACGCAGAATTTCAGAAATAATGCGCTCATCCAGGGAGTTGGAAACGGTTATGCTGCACTCGGTCCAGCCGGCCTCGTCCAGCATTTTTCTGGCCTTGCGGGTCAGGTATGCGATATCGCCGGAATCCAGCCGGATGCCGCACTTTGTGATACCCATAGGTTTGAGCACATCGTTGAATGCCCGGATAGCATTGGGTATGCCGGATTTGAGGGTGTTGTAGGTGTCCACCAGCAGGGTGGCGTTGCCGGGGTAGCTCCTGCAATAGCTTACGAAAGCCTCATACTCACTGTCAAACATCTGCACCCAGGAGTGAGCCATGGTGCCTGCGGCAGGTACACCGTAGACCTGATCGGAAACGGTGCATGCCGTTCCGGCGCAGCCGCCGATAAATGCGGCTCTGGCGCCTGTCACCGCAGCTGCGATGCCCTGGGCTCTGCGGGAACCAAACTCCAGCACTGCCCTGCCCTCGGCAGCTCTGCAGATGCGGGAGGCCTTGGTGGCAATAAGGCTCTGGTGGTTAAACTCCAGCAGCAGATAGGTTTCTATAAGCTGGGCCTGAATTGCAGGGGCTCTGACGGTTATGACCGGCTCTCTGGGAAATATGGGCGTTCCCTCAGGCACCGCCCATATATCTCCGGTAAATCGGAAGTTTTTCAGGTATTCCAGAAACTCCTCGCTGAAGATGCCGCGGCCTCTGAGGTATTCAATGTCCTCGGCTTCAAAGCGCAGATTCTGAATATAATCCACGATCTGCTCAAGGCCCGCCATCACCGCATAGCCGCCCTCATCGGGGACATCCCGGAAAAATATATCAAAATAAGCTATGCGTTCCTGCATGCCATGGTCAAAATATCCCTTGCCCATGGTAAGCTCATAAAAGTCGCAGAGCATTGTCAGGTTGATCCCGTTGGCACTTTTCATAGCCCATCATCCTTTGTCGATTTTTTGTCATTATATATCTTGCACGGAAAGAATTCAATAATTTTGTGGAAGATGTCAAAATCTTTGCAGCACCCCTTTTGTTGGTGGTTGACTTTAAATTAATCCTGGTATATCCTTGTATCTGTGGTATTTTGTATCTTAGAATAAACACAAGGAGGCTCTAATGAAGAAAGAGATTTTTGCCGCGGGCAGAACTGAATTAGCCGGCAACCATACCGACCATCAAAAGGGCAGAATCCTGGCCTCTGCTGTTGATCTTGGAATGTATGCCCAATGTGAAGCCAATGGCAAAAAAGTTGTGCGAATCAATTCTGATGGCTTTAAGCCCTTTGAAGTGCGCCTGAGTCGCCTGACGGTTACTGCCACCGAGTTTGGTACACCTGCCTCTCTGGTCCGCGGTCTGCTGGCGGCATTCTCTGATCTGGGTTTGAATATCGGCGGCTTTGATGCCACCATACACAGCACCCTGTCTGTGGGCTCAGGTCTCAGCTCCTCTGCTGCCTTTGCAGTGCTCATCGGCAAAATACTCAGCGAGCTTTTTAATGACGGCAAGGTCGACCCCGTAGTCATCGCCAGAGCCGCCCAGCAGGCTGAAAACAAGTTTTTTGGGAAGCCCTGCGGTCTTATGGATCAGCTGGTCTGCGCCCTTGGCCGAACCGTATATGTGGATTTTTATACAGGTGAAATAGAACCTGTTGATGCTGATTTTTCAGCCATGGGGCTGACCCTATGCCTTACCAATACCGGCGGCAGCCACGCCGGCCTTGACACCTCCTATGCCCGCATCCCCAGCGATATGGTCTATGTGGCCAATCTGTTTGATAAGGGTGTTCTGGCCGAGGTGGATCCCAGGGAATTTCGCAGCAAGGGCTGGGACCCTTCCAACCGCCCTGTACGCAGGGCCATGCACTTCTTTGATGAGAACGACCGTGTGCCTAAGATGCGGGATGCCCTGAAAAACAGGAACGGCGCCGAGTACATGCGCCTTATGAATGAATCCGGCCGCTCCTCCGAGGATCTGCTCAACAATATAATCACCAGCGCCACCGGAGACACCAAGCTTGCCCAGGGCCTGAGCCTTAGCAAGAAGCTGCTGGAGGGCAAGGGCGCGTGGAGAGTCCACGGCGGCGGCTTTGCCGGCTGTGTTCAGGCTTTGGTGCCCACAGAATATTTTGCCGACTATAAAGCAGAAATGGAAAAAGTCTTCGGCAGCGGCAGCTGTATGGAGATAACGCTCATATAACAGCAAAAAGCAACTCATGAAATCATGAGTTGCTTTTTGAGTCTGTCAAAAAACCGGGGAACCGTCTGCCGGAAATGGCACAGCGGGGGTGCGCGAGGGGGTTAAGACCCGCCTCGCGT
>CAZYTE010000183.1:0-2380 GCA_964649425.1 uncultured Oscillospiraceae bacterium | reverse complement strand
TAGCAAAGTTCTCGGTGGGCAGACCGAAAGCGTCAAAACCGATGGGATAGAGGACATTGTAGCCCTCCATTCTCTTTTTACGGGAGACAATATCAATAGCGGTAAAGGGTCTGGGGTGGCCAACATGCAGACCAGCAGCAGAGGGGTAAGGGAACTCGATAAGGCCGTAGAACTTGGGCTTGTCGCTGCCGGTCTCGGCGGCGTAGGGCTTCAGCTCTTCCCACTTGTCCTGCCACTTTTTCTCAATGGCTGTGAAATCGTACTTCATTTTAAATCATCTTCCTTATATCTCTTTTTGATTACTTTTCAGCCTGAAGCTCAGCAATAAGCTGCTGAGGATCGATTTCCTGAGCGTCGCTCCACAGGCGCTCCAGATTATAAAACTGTCTTGCCTCATCGGTAAAGATGTGTACAATGACACAGCCGAAGTCCATCAGCACCCAGATATCGGAACGCAGACCCTCGCGGCGCATGGGAGGCTCGCCTGCTTCGGACAGCTGCTTGTCAACCTCGTCAACCAGTGCCTTCACATGGGGAGAGGAGCTGCCGTTGCAGATAACAAAGTAATCTGCGATAACGGTCTGCTCTGCGGTCTTCAGCACCAGAACGTCCTTCGCCTTTTTATCATCCAGTGCCTTTGCGGCAATGGCTGCAATCTCTCTGGAAGTAAGCATGTTTTTTCCTCCTTAGTTCTCCTGAACAGCTCTGGTATACCAGTACAGAGCGTCCAATGTATCATGATGGGGTTCAATTCCCCTTCTGTTCAGATCTTCAATACTCATCTCAAGCCCGTGGCGCATGGCCTCGTCCAGATCCTCGTAGGCCAGCTTGCGAAGCTCGTCCACTCCTTCAAATTCACGGGTGGGCTCGATATAATCTGCAAGATAGGTTATCTTCTCAAGCAAACTCATATCAGGCTTGCCGGTGGTGTGCCAGCGGATAGCCTCATAAATACTGTCGGATACACCGAACAGCTCTCTTGCAAGCTCGGCTCCGGTCTTTGCGTGCAGAATCTTTGGCGTGCTTTTTTCGATTTCATCGCAGATGATACCATACTTATCGCACATTTTCAACTGCTCATCGGGGCTGAGACGCTTCGTTATATCGTGCAGGATGCCGGCTGTAGCGGCCTTCTCAGGGTTCTCTCCCCAATGCATCGCCAGCAGAACAGCCTCGCTCTCACAGCCTGCCACATGCGCTATACGGCTTTCTTTCAAATGGCTGTAAGCCTTCTCCCTGAGCCAGCTCAGCTCCGGCAAAGCCTCATAGAAGCCATTCTTGATGATATGACTGTACACTCTGTCGTCCACAAGCTCTGCCCCCAGGCGCAGACGAAGCTTTTCCCGAACCTCACTGGAGCTGATGGGCAGCGCCACATGGGACAGCAGCTGCACATTGGCCCTGTACTCAGCCTCAAAGCGTTCCTTGCAGGCCAATATATCCTCCATGTCATCCTCCGTACGGGGGAAAACTGTGAGAACACACTGCCTCATCAAAGACTCAAAACAGTACCACTCCTCAAAGGAGAGAAACATATCTGTGCCCATAATGAGATGAATCTCGTCATTCGGGTATTCCTCTCTCAGCCTTGAAATGGTGTCGGCAGTATAGCTTTTGCCCTCTCTGACAAGCTCAATATCAGAGACATGGACATTCGGTATCTCACCAAAAGCAAGCTTGCAAAGCTCCAGCCTCTGCACAGGGCTGGGGCTCCCCTCCTCAAGCTCCTTATGGGGCGGCTCATTGTCGGGCACTATAAGAAATATATCCGGTGAAAGCTCTCTGTAAACAGTCATGGCAACTTCCTCATGTCCCAGATGGGGCGGGTTAAAGCTGCCGCCGTATAAGGCAATTTTCATTATTTCTTTCTGTCCTTTACAAGAACTATTTTGGGTTCTTTCTCATTTCTCTTATAGAGAACGAATTTAGTGCCGATGACCTGCACCTGCTCTGCACCGCAGGCCTCGGAAAGAGCGTCACAGGCTTCTCTGGCTGTGAGCATGGAGTTTTCCAGAACCTTGCCCTTTACAAGCTCTCTGGCTTTCAGAGCATCGGAAACGGAAGCGATAACAGTGTCGCTGATACCGCCCTTGCCGATCTGGATTATGGTGTCCTCCCCCGCTGCGATTCCGCGCAGCTGGGCACGCTGTTTACTGGTAATTGCCATTGGAATCTCCTCTATCTTTATTTGAACAGGGCCTCGATGAAAGTCTTGTGATCAAAGGGAATAAGATCATCCATCCCCTCGCCAACGCCCACATATTTAACGGGAAGCTTAAGCTCGTGTCCGATTGCAAAGACAATGCCGCCCTTTGCGGTACCATCAAGCTTTGTGAGCACGATGCCGGTGAGTCTTGCAGTTTCAAGGAACTGCTTTGCC
>CAZYTE010000182.1:0-2449 GCA_964649425.1 uncultured Oscillospiraceae bacterium | reverse complement strand
CTGAGTCTGCAGCCATCGAGGCTCTCAAATCCGAGGGCATTGAAGCATATGTGATCGGCGAGATCGTCGCCGGAGATGAGAGGGTAGTGCTGTGCTAAAAAAAGCGGCTTGCCTGTCCTTTGCGGCAGGTGTATTCATCGGCATCGGCGGCAGTGTGTTCCTCAGCTGCGACAATAAGTATGTGGGCGCAGTTCTCTTCGCCGTTGCCCTTTTGACCATCTGCAATCTGAGACTTTATCTTTTCACCGGCAAAATCGGCTATCTGGCCATTTCTCATACCAAAGCCGATGTGCTGGATGTAGTTGTGACTCTTATCGGCAATCTGGCAGGCACTCTTTTTGCGGGTCTGCTGGTTTCCTATGCAAAGCCCGCCCTGATGGAAAAAGCCATGCAGAGCTGCTCTGCAAAGCTGGAGCTTGTACCTTTGACCGCTCTGGTTCTGGCTTTCTTTTGCGGCATTCTGATGTACACTGCGGTGGCAATTTACAAAGAGAAGCAGTCCGTCTGGGGCATCTTCTTCTGCGTGCCTGTGTTCATTCTCTCCGGTTTTGAACACTCCATTGCCGATATGTTCTATCTTTTCACCGCAAGAATCTTCAGCGCCGAGGCTTTTGCTTTCCTCGCAATCGTTGCTCTGGGCAACACTCTGGGCGGTCTGTTCATTCCCGCAATCAGACTTCTGTCGGGGGATATAAAGCATGAGTAAAACAAGAATCGCTGTGCTGGTTTCCGGCGGCGGCACCAATCTTCAGGCTCTGCTGGATGCTCAGCAGGCAGGCATCATTGAAAGCGGCGAGATCGTTCTGGTCATCGCCTCCAAGCCCGGAGTCCATGCTCTGGAGCGGGCGGCAAAGGCCGGAGTACCCGGATTTGTTGCCTGCAAGAAGGAGCTTGGTTCCCAGCAGGCATTTGAGGATGTCATAGCAAAGCTGCTGGAGGAATATAAAATAGACCTTATCGTTCTGGCGGGCTTCATGAGCATACTCTCTGCAGATTTTACTTCTCAGTGGCCCGGGCGCATTTTGAACATCCACCCGGCACTTATCCCCGCTTTCTGCGGCAAGGGCATGTACGGCCTGAAGGTGCATGAAGCCGCCCTTGAAAAGGGTGTAAAGGTGAGCGGCGCAACTGTCCATTTTGTTAATGAGATTCCCGATGGCGGAGAAATTCTGATGCAGAAGGCTGTGGATGTGCTGCCCGGCGATACGCCTGAGCTTCTGCAGCGCAGAGTAATGGAGCAGGCCGAGTGGATAATTCTTCCCCAGGCTGTTGAAATGGTTTCCGCTAAGATAAAGGAGAAATAAAAATGACTGACCTTATCGCTTTTCTGAAAAACAATTCCTATCCCGGCAGAGGCATTCTGGTGGGCAAGGACAGAGTATATTATTTCATCATGGGCCGCAGCGAGAACAGCCGCAACCGCATTTTCTCCCTCACGGAGGACGGCATCCGCACCGAGGCCCACGACCCTGCAAAGCTCAAGGACCCCAGCCTTATCATCTACCACCCTGTCCGCAAAATGGGCGACGCTCTTGTTGTCACCAACGGCGACCAGACCGATACCATTGTGGAGTACGGCTGCTTCAAGAAGGGTCTGATGACCCGTGAGTATGAGCCCGACGGTCCCAACTGGACCCCCCGAATTTCCGCCATCATCTACGCTGACGGCAGCTTTGACATCTCCATCCTCAAGCACGACGACGGCAAGTGCCTGCGTGAGTTCTTCTGCTACGAAGGCTGCGAGGAGGGCACCGGCTACTTTATCAGCACCTATCAGGCTGACGGCAATCCTCTGCCCACCTTTGCAGGCGAGCCCATGAAGGTGAAGATGCCCGAGCCTGATGAGGTATGGGCAGCTCTGAACGCTGACAACAAGGTATCCATGTACGCCAACATCGGCGGCAACGTGAAGCTCTACAACAAGAATCTGGGGGATTAATACAATGAATTCTATGGAACTTAAATACGGCTGCAATCCTAATCAGAAGCCCTCTCAGATTTTCATGAGAGACGGCAGCGAGCTGCCCATCAAGGTCCTCAACGGCAAGCCCGGCTTCATCAATCTGCTGGATGCCTTTAATTCCTGGCAGCTTGTCAAGGAGCTGAAGGCGGCTACCGGTCTGCCCGCGGCGGCCAGCTTCAAGCATGTCTCTCCCGCCGGCGCAGCAGTGGGTCTGCCCCTGTCCGATGTGGACAAGAAGATCTACTTTGCTGATGCTGACAAGGAGTATTCCCCCATCGCCTGCGCATATATCCGAGCCCGTGGTGCCGACCGCCTCTGCTCCTACGGTGACTGGGCAGCCCTCAGCGATGTCTGCGATGCTGACACCGCTGCATATCTGAAGGACGAGGTTTCCGACGGTATCATCGCCCCCGGCTACACCGGGGAAGCTCTGGAAATCCTTAAGACCAAGAAAAAGGGCGGCTACAATGTAGTCGAAATCGACCC
>CAZYTE010000181.1:0-2556 GCA_964649425.1 uncultured Oscillospiraceae bacterium | reverse complement strand
CAGGAGCTTTCCAAGGAGTTCATGTGCGATTACGATGAAGCCGGCTCCATCGGCAAGCGCTACCGCCGTGAGGACGAGATCGGCACTCCCTTCTGCGTAACTCTGGACTTCAACACCGTCGGTACCGAGACCGACGAGGCTGACCACTGCGTCACCGTCCGCGAGCGCGACAGCATGGAGCAGGTCCGCATCCCCATGAGCGAGGTAAAGGACTATATCGCCCAGCGCATCAAGCTGTAATTAAACATTCGTAAAGCCGGATTAATCCGGCTTTATAGCTTAAAAGGTGATAATTATGAAAAACGGATTCATAAAAGTTGCCGCCGCTTCCCCCATAATCAAGGTGGCGGATACCGACTATAATGCCGAAAAAATAATAGAGAGCGTAAAGCTTGCCGCTGCAAACGGAGCAAAGCTTATCACTTTCCCCGAGCTTGTTGTAACCGGGGCCAGCTGCTATGATCTGCTGAGCCATCAGGTGATTCTCCGCGGTGCCGAAAAGGCTCTGGAAAAAATTGCAGCTGCCACCGCAGAGCTTGACATTCTTATTTTTGTGGGTCTGCCTGTGGCCATGGGCGCAAAGATCATGAGCTGTGCTGCCGCCATATATATGGGTGAATTGCTGTGCATAGTTCCCGAAAGCGGCAATCTGGATTCCCCCTCGGAGCTTTCCATCTGCGGCATCACCGTTCCCGTCACGGAGAACGCCCTTTTTGAGCACAGCATCATCCCCAACCTGAGAGTATCTCTTGAAATAGGCGATGATATTGAAGCCCCCATCTGTCCTGCCATGGTCCATGCTCAGGCAGGCGCAACCGTGATAGCAAGGCTTTCATCCGAGCCTGCCACACTGTATTCCACCGAGGACTCTCTGCTTGACATGAGAGCTCTGAGCCGAAGGCTCTGCTGCGGTATGCTGCTTGCCTGCCCCGGCAAGGGCGAGAGCAGTACGGACAATGTCTTCTCCGGCCTCTGTGCCGCTGTGGAAACCGGAAAAATCCTCTGCCGTGACGAGAGTGAGCAGGCCATCTGCATAACTGAGTTTGATATTGATCTGCTCATGGAGCTGCGGCGCAAGAAGGGCGGCTTTGAGGGCGGCAGCGATCACGATGTATTTTACTTCGGCGATGAGTACGCGGAAGTCACCCAGCTCACCCGCCACTTCTCCAAGCGCCCCTACCTGCCTGAAAACAAGGCCGCCTTTGCAGCTGCCTGCCGCAGAATATTTGACATTCAGGTAAGCGGCCTTATAAAACGCATGGAGTATGCAGGCCTTGACCACTGTGTTGTGGGCATTTCCGGCGGCTCCGACTCCACCCTTGCCGCCATGGTCTGTGCCGCCGCCTTGAAGCGCATGAACCTGCCGGCCGAGAACCTTATCGCAGTAACAATGCCCTGCTTCGGCACCTCCAGCCGCACCAAAAACAATGCGGTGAAGCTGGCTGAATGCTGCGGCGCGGAGCTGAGAGTCATTGACATCAGCAATACCGTCTACTCCCACTTTGACGATATAGGCCACGCCCACGACGATTACTCCATCGCCTATGAAAATGCCCAGGCCCGGGTTCGCACCATGGTTCTCATGGATCTTGCCAACAAGTTCAACGGCCTGAATGTGGGCACCGAGGACATGAGCGAGTTTATTGACGGTTGGTGCACCTTCAATGGTGACCATATCAGCATGTACGATGTGAACATGGGCCTGCTGAAGTGTCAGGTTCTGGCCGTTTTAAGCTTCATTGCAGACAGATGCGAAAACGAGGAGCTCAAACGGGTCATTGACGATGTTCTGGCCTGCCCCATCACTCCCGAGCTTCTGCCCATCCACGATGATAAGATAGAGCAGTGCAGCGAGGCTGCCGTGGGCCCCTACCATCTGCAGGACTTTTTCACATGGTGCCTGCTGTTCAAGGGCTTCGGCCCGGGAAAAACTCTCCGTCTTGCAAAGCTTGCCTATGGCGAAGAGTTTGATTTTGAAGAGATGCGCCGCTGGCTCATGAGCTGGTGCAAGCGCCTTTTCAACCAGCAGTTCAAGCGCTCCGTTTTAAACGACGGCCCCGCCGTCAACAGCTTTACCGTGTCTCCCCGCACAGGCTTCCTGATGCCCTCCGATGCCCAGTGGAGCCTGTTTATCAAAGAATTGGAGGAAATGTAAAATGTACAAGAGCGAGTATCTTAACAGAGTTTATGCTCAGGTAGAAAAGCGCGACTCCCACGAGGCCGAATTTCTGCAGGCTGTCAGAGAGGTTTTTGAGTCTCTGGAGCTTATCGTTGACAAGCACCCCGAGTGGGAAAAGGCTGGTCTTCTGGAGCGTTTCGTCGAGCCTGAGCGCGTCATCGAATTTCGCGTTCCCTGGACTGATGATAATGGCAATGTCCATGTAAACCGCGGCTACCGCGTACAGTTCAACTCTGCCATCGGTCCCTACAAGGGCGGCCTCCGCTTCCACCCCTCCGTCAATCTCTCCGTCATCAAGTTTCTCGGCTTTGAGCAGACCCTGAAAAACTCCCTGACCACTCTGCCCATGGGCGGCGGCAAGGGCGGCTCTGACTTTG
>CAZYTE010000180.1:0-2569 GCA_964649425.1 uncultured Oscillospiraceae bacterium | reverse complement strand
ATTCACGCTTGTTGGTCAGTTTCAACCCTGATATCTTTTTCGGTGCTACGAGCCACCAAACACAGTCGACAAAGTCGGCTGTGTTTTTCTTAGCTTTACCCGGGTTATGAGACCGACGAGCAGTACAACTCAAATGTTTGACATATTCCCGCAAAAAGACTATGATAGGCCGGTACAGAGAATAGGAGATAAGCCTATGAATTTTAACGAAAAAACAATGCAGAAGCCGGCAGTAGTCGTCAGCCTTGCGGTGATTGCAAACCTGCTGTGGGGCAGTGCGGCTTCTGTGATCAAGACGGGATATAGGATTTTTCAGGTAGCTTCAAACGACATTGCCTCCCAGATGCTTTTTGCCGGCTTGCGCTTTTTCCTCGCGGGTGTTCTTACCATTGTTTTGGGCAGTCTGGTGAACGGAAAAGCCCTTGTGCCAAATAAAGGTTCCGCACCGAAAATCTGTATTCTTGCGATGTTTCAGACCATCATTCATTATATACTTTTTTACATGGGCTGCGCCAATGCAACAGGCACCAATGTTTCCATAGCGGTGTCCACCAGCTCCTTTATCAGCATACTGTTTTCTGCCCTGCTTTTCAGACAGGAGAAGCTTACTGCAAAGAAGCTTATTGGCTGCACCCTGGGATTTTCCGGTGTTGTTCTGGTAAACCTCGGCTCCGGCGGCGGATTCAGTCTCAACATGAGTCTTTTGGGAGAGGGTGCTATCATACTTTCAAGCTGCTCCTATGCCATGTCCAGCTGCTTCACAAAGAAGTTTTCCAAAACTGAAAACCCTGTTACGCTCTGCGGATACCAGTTTGTTCTGGGAGGCTTCGTGATGATAGCGGCGGCACTGCTTTTTGGCGGCAGGCTTGCTTTTGCGGGCATGGGCGGTGCTTTGCTGATTTTGTATCTGGCAATGGTTTCGGCTGTGGCCTTCAGCCTGACAAGCCTGCTTATGAAGTACAACCCGGTATCCAGGGTCTCCATATTCGGCTTTCTCAACCCTGTGTTTGGTGTAATAATGTCCATGCTTCTGCTGGGCGAGAGCGGTCGGGAATTTGGCTTCAAGGGCCTGCTGGCGCTGCTTCTGGTGTGCGCCGGTGTGCTGGTCGTCAATTTCCGGGAACGAGAAAAAAATAACAAAAAGGCGGTATTATAAATGCTTCTTCTGGGCAACCTGATTTCCTTTGTAGGCTGCTTGCTGATGGTATTCATCGGATTTATAAAGGATAAAGACAAAATATTGCTGGCTCAGTGCGGCCAGTTCGGAATTATGTCGGTGGGCAACCTTGTGCTTGGATCCGTGTCCGGGTCCATTTCAGGCATTATTGCAGTCATCCGCATAGTGGTTTTTAAGCATGTGAAAGTGACTGTGTGGCTGAAGCTGGGATTCATAGCTTTGCAGTTTGTGCTGACCGCTATCGCGGGAGCAGAGACTCTCATACAGTGGATTCCTGCCATATCCATGGTTCTGTATACCTGGTATCTGGATTCTGACAGCGCCATTGTTTTTAAGCTTGCCAATGTGTCCGGCGTGATGATGTGGGCTTTCCATGACTGGTATTACAGAAATTTCGTGTCCTTCTCATTCGATCTTTTCACCATTGCGTCCACCTTCATCGGCATCTGGCTGATCCTGCGGGATAAGAAGAAAACTGAGGAGAGGTAAGAGGTCTGCACTTTACCACTTAAAAGAAAAAAAGTGTTGACAAAAGCCTTTATCGGGTTTATCATATCCAAAACACAAAGAAATGGAAGAGTAGGCGGTTTTTGAGCCTGTATAGAGAAGTGTCGGTTGGTGCAAGACATGAGGCGGAGCCGTTGAAGATCACCATGGAGTGGCTGTCGTGAAATCTTAGGAGAGTAAGGGCGGACGGGAACTCCCGTAACAGAGTTAGGAGGTGCTGGCCTCCAAGGTGCACCCAGGTTTTGGGTGAAGAAGAGTGGTACCGCGGAAGAATTAAGAATTGTAAGTTCAGCTCTTTCGTCTCTTTGTTATTATAGATAGCAGAAGAGACGGAAGAGTTTTTTTAGCCTGAACGGTATAATCCGAACCCGTTTCTGAACACATATAGATCGATGCTGCGTCGTTGCCATCTTTGATGGGTTACGACACATCTGCAAGATGTCGCCTGGCATCATCTTCCTATATGCGCTCAGAAATCTGTGACTCCACAGGAGAGGATTTTCGCTTCAGGCGAAATTGAATGATGCAGGTGGGCTGACGCCCATCAAAGAATAAAATGAAGCATGGGGCGAAAATACTCCCGGTGGAGCGGGTTTGTATTATATCGCTCAGGCTATGGAGGTAGTCCATGCAGATGGAAAACAGCAAGATGATGACAGGAGCCCAGATCGTGGTGGAGACCCTGATCGAGCAGGGCGTGACGGATGTATTCGGCTATCCCGGCGGACAGGTGCTCAACCTTTATGATGCACTGTATGGAGCCAGCGACAGGCTCAACCATGTGCTGAGCGCCCATGAGCAGGGCGCAGCCCACGCCGCTGACGGCTATGCCAGAGCCTCCGGCAAGGTGGGTGTGGTCATTGCCACCTCCGGCCCCGGCGCCAC
>CAZYTE010000179.1:0-2647 GCA_964649425.1 uncultured Oscillospiraceae bacterium | reverse complement strand
CGCACCTGCAGGTCCAGACCGCAGACCACTTCAACATCGCGGTAGTCCCTGCAGTGCAGGTCCTTAACGTCCAGAACCACTTCGCCGGGCTCCTGCTCGGGCTTGTCAACCTTGAAGGTGACGTTGCGGCCAACCATCATGCTGGCGAGATCGCCCTCGGTGACGGTCTCCACATCCACGGTGTCGATATATTTGCCCAGACGGATAATGGTGCAGAAGTCGGCAGATTCCTTGATCTCCTTCAGCTTATGGGTGATGATTATGATGCTCTTGCCATCCTTGGTGAGATTTCTCATGATTGCGATAAGCTCAACTATCTCCTGAGGGGTCAAGGAGGAGGTGGGCTCGTCCAGAATGAGAATGTCCGCGCCGCGGTAGAGAGCCTTCAGGATCTCAACACGCTGCTGCATACCCACGGAGATGTCCTCAATTTTTGCATCGGGGTCAATGGACAGACCGTAGCGCTGGGAAATTTCCACGACGCGCGCTCTGGCTTCCTTCATGTCAAGGGCGATGCCCTTTCTGGGCTCGGTGCCCAGAACGATATTCTCCGTGACGGTGAAGGGCTGCACCAGCATGAAGTGCTGGTGCACCATACCGATGCCTGCCTTGATGGCATCGCGGGGATTATTCATTTCGATTTTCTTTCCGTTGACAAGAATGTCACCGGAGCTGGGCTTGTACATACCGTAAAGCTGGTTCATCAGCGTGGACTTGCCTGCGCCGTTTTCGCCCAGAATCGCGTGTATCTCGCCCTTGTGGACGGTAAGCTGGATACCGTCATTTGCCGTAAAGTCACCGAATTTTTTGACTATGTCGCGCATTTCGATGACCGGCGTATTCATGTCTATATACTCTTTTGCCAAGTCGACTTCCCCCTTGTTGTCGTGCTGCTTTTACAGAAGCTGGAAGAAAGCTTCTACATCGTCCGCGTGTCTGCCCAGGCAGAGAATATGGTGGTTGTTGATGGGTCTCTGGAGGAAGTAGGAAAAGTCATCCAGCTTCACCTTGACCTGGGTGCGGCAGAGCATATTACTGAACTCAGTGGGAACGATGGTGCCCTCCTGAGCGTGGAAGCGGCTCAGATCGCCCTCGCACTTGAAGATGGTGCAGTCGCTCTCGGCGAAGGTGCCCTGAACGGCAACGCCGATATTGGACTCGAAGTGGGTATTCAGGCAGAATTCCTTGAGCATGGTGGTGGGGATGGTGCAGTGAGCAAACAGGCCGGTGCCGTCAGCGGTGTTGAAGCGGTTGGCGTTGCACATGAACATGGGCTTGCCGGTGATGGCGCCCAGAACCACCATGGACAGCAGGCTGGGAACATCACCCTCGCAGCCGCCGTAGATGCCCTCGGCATTCAGGATGGCCAGAGCGATGCAGCCGGTGGTCTTGATGGTGTCCAGCAGGTCAAAGCAGCGCACGGTGACGCCGCAGAGCTCGTACTTTTCAACCAGACGCTTCATTGCGCCGTATACGCACAGAGCCTTCTCCAGCTCGTCCTTGTCAAATTCCTTGGTCTTGAAGAGCTGAACATACTCATTGTCGGGATATTCCTTCTTCTCGTACTCCTCAAGAAGCTCAGCGATGGTGATGTGCTTGAAGCCGAGCCCCAGCTTTTCCATCATGGTGTTGGGGCAGTAGCTGCTTGCGATGAGCCAGTCGGAGCTTTCGCCGATGGTGCCGATGTTCTTGCCCTTCAGGCTTGCCTTTGCTCTGTGTGCGTTGACGATGGAGCGGAGCTTTTCGCCCACCTGCTGAACATCGCCGTGGAGAATTTCGCCTGCGCCGCCGTTCTTGTTGAGGAAGCTGAGGATCTCCATGGAAGCCGCAAGAGAGTTGGTTTCGCCGGAGGTGAGAATGTAGCAGTAGCGGTGCTTTACCTGCTCGAAAATCTCAAGGAAGAAGCCCTCGCTGCCGCCGGAGGCAACATACAGAAGAGCAACGTCCTCCTTCAGGTACTCTTCAAGGGAAACTCTCTTGAGCTCTTCACCCAGAGCTTCGGAAACCGCGCCGATATAAGAACTGATGTGTCCGTCAGTGATCTGGGACAGGGTACTTCTGATCTGATAAAAGCCTACCATATGTTTTTCTCCTTTTTTATGTGCAGAATTTTCCGTTTACACAGTTGGCGTAATTATATCACATTTGGTCGAAAAATTCTACTCATATATGTAAATTATAAGAAGAAAAATACAAGGCCCCTTGTGTAAAGGGGGCCTGTTAAAAAAGCTCCACCGTTTCCGGTGGAGCTTTGGATATGCAGCTTACTTCAGAGTGAACTGGGGGCACTCTGCAGCGGTGGTGGGAACGACCTTTGCGCCGGAGATAACGTCAGCCTTTGCAGCCTCAACTATCTTCAGAACGTCTGCGGGGATCTTGTCCTGAGTGGGAGCGATGTCAACGCCGCCGTTGGACAGGTCGTACATGTGAACACCGGCCTCATACTTGCCCTCGGCAACAGCCTTGGAGATGTCCTGAGCAGCGGTGTCAACGCGCTTCATAGCAGAGGTGATGATGGTGTCGGGCAGGTCGAGAACAACAGCCTGGTCGCAGTCAACGCCGATACCCCAGATGCCCTCTTCAGCACAAGCGTTCATAACACCGTTGCCGGTGCCGCCTGCTGCGTGGTAGATAACGTCAGCGCCCT
>CAZYTE010000178.1:0-2665 GCA_964649425.1 uncultured Oscillospiraceae bacterium | reverse complement strand
ATCCCCAAACCCACACAAGCATACAGAACCACTATATACTTTGAAAGCAGAGAAGAAGCTATTCACCAGAAGCAACGAAGAAGAGTTGGAAAACGAAGCAGAACCAGCAAACTTTTCTGAAAACGCAAAAAGGGCCGATTTTGCGAGAAAAAATCTCACAAAATCGGCCCTGAAACTCTATTTCCGCGGTTCAAATCCTGCCTGCCCGCTGTTTTCCCCGAATGATAACTTTTTGTCATAACCTAAAATTGAGGGTACGAAATAACCCTGAAACCGTTGCGGTTTCAGGGTTTTTCGATGTGGTATCTATTTAGGTCACACAAGATGCAGTCCTCAGCATAAAAAAGATGCAGCCTAAAAATCCTTTATTTCCAATGGTTTGCGGGTTTTTAGGCATCGTGGCGAGTCTTTTGTGGCACACATCGCATACACCTAACAGCCAAGGTAGATGTCTGTTCCGGTCAGTCTTTCGTAGTAGTTTTTTGCCCGAAAGAATTCACGATCGGTAATCATTCCCTGGTTCCTCAGGTGCCGCAAGATGCAGACATAATAGACATACTGTATGCTCTTTTCCGGTACCTCTGTAATCATGCGCCGACTCCTTTCATAATATTGCAACTCACATTATATACGAATATCATGAAATAGCTAGCACAATTATCAACAAATTACATCCGAAAAGTTTTATATTTCTCGACATTATTTTATTGAAAAGTCCCTTTATATGTTGTATAATTCTTTTGAAAAGTTGCGTTAGGAGGTGTTGTTATGCTGTATCGAAAGATCGAGGCACTGATTGAAAACCATCTGAAAAGCAATTCAAATAAAATTCTGCTGATTGACGGCGCTCGTCAAGTCGGAAAAACCTATATCATCCGGCATGTCGGCAATAAGTTATTTGAAAACTATATTGAGCTCAATATGGTCGAGGATGCTTTGAACTCCCGGCTGTTTGCTGAAACAAAGTCCGTAGAGGACTTTTATCTGCAGGTCAGTATGCTGCATGGCAGCAAAATGAAGCAAAAAGAAAATACTTTAATCTTCATTGATGAGATTCAGGCTTATCCCCATCTGCTGACACTGCTGAAATTTCTGTCTCAGGATAACCGTTTCACCTTCATCGCAAGTGGCTCCCTACTGGGCGTAACCCTATCCCAGACCACATCTATCCCCATGGGCAGTATTCGCAAGGTGCGCATGTTTCCACTGGACTTTGAGGAGTTCCTCTACGCCAATGGGCTCAATGCGTTTGCAATCTCAGCCATGTATAAGAAATTTGGGCAGTTGGAGGCACTGGATGAGGCTACTCACAACAAGATGATGGACTATTTCCGGAAGTATCTGTTGGTGGGTGGGCTACCGGATGCGGTCAATTCCTATTTGGAGCATCACAACATCCAGCTTGTCCGAGAGATTCAGCAGGAAATCCACGACTATTACGCCGCTGACGCTTCGAAGTATGATGAGGACAACAAACTGAAAATCCGCCGTATCTACGATTTGATCCCCTCTAATATGGAGAACAAGAAAAAGCGTGTCGTAGCACAGCGTATTGAGAACAAAAAAGGAAAAACCTTTTCTGATTATCAGGATGAATTTGACTATCTCATCAGCGCAGGCATAGCTTTGAATGTACAAGCCATCTCCACACCAGTCTTTCCGCTAGTGGAATCTACAGGGAAGAACCTGCTGAAGCTGTATTTGAACGATGTCGGTATCCTGACCGGCATTCTCTACGGCAACAATATCCGCGCTGTGTTAGATAACGAAACCAGCATCAATCTGGGCTCAGTCTATGAAAGTGTGGTGGCCAGCGAACTTATCGCGCACGGCTACAACCTGTTTTACTACGATAATCGCAACAAAGGCGAGGTAGATTTCCTGATTGATGATTATGCCAGCCTCAGCGCTGTACCCATTGAAGTGAAATCCGGTAAGGACTACACCATCCACAGCGCACTAAGCGGCTTTGTCAGCAACGATGACTACCACATAAAATATGCCTACGTCTTGTCCAACGAACGAAGGATCAGAAAGAAGGGGAAGATTATCTACATCCCCATTTACTATATCATGTTCCTCAAAAACACACCGATGGATCCTTCGGAACTGTTATTTTGACCGTTCCTGTTGAGCAGTCAGATGTATATATTTTCATGTCCAAAAACCATATGGGAGGGGTTATGATGTTCACAAAGGAAAACTTATCAAATCTGATCAAGAACGAAGGAAGAGACGCAGTGGCAGCCGCAGTGGCAAGTATTCCTGACGAAGAAGTCCGTAATGCACTCACGCTTCTTGTTATATATCATCAACAAGCTATGGCTCAAGAAAAAGAGCTCTGGCGCAGAGAACATACCAGCCGCATTGCTTTGGAAACAGAGCTAAAAGAAGCCCAGGCGCGCATTTCCACATTGGAAAAGCTGAAATAAAAAAAGCACGCAATATGGATCAACTATCTGTGATCCACATTGCGTGCTTCTTTTTTGTTATCTGTACGAACAATTTGATTATGATTCAAGGCTATCTGCAACCATGGCGCTCTCATCATTATTGGTTGCGGTCTGTTCTCTTAATCTCTCTACATAAGGATTCTCTTTTGCGCAGGAAAAATCATATTCTTCTCTCATGACACACATTTCTCTGATTTTCAAAGATGCCCCTT
>CAZYTE010000177.1:0-2677 GCA_964649425.1 uncultured Oscillospiraceae bacterium | reverse complement strand
ACCGGAAGAAGTACTCCGGCCGCCGCTCGTAAAAACTGTGACTGATGATGGTCTCTGGAGGATAGTCGAACTTCTGATTATACAGTCCATCCACACTTCGGAAATCCGGAATCCCCGATTCCGTGCTGACACCCGCGCCGCCAAAGAATACGATCCGTTCACTTTCATCGATCCATTGCTTCAGAATTTCCAGCTGTTCCATAACTACCTCCCGATCCAGTTTACTATTGCTCGTAACGTTCTTCACCCCACCAGAGAGGGATCAGCTCACCCAGAGTAATGGTTTCCCGCTTTTCGTAATCCACCATGATCTCCATGTTCTTGTTTTTCTCTGACAGTTGCATAAAGAATTCCCGGCAGGCACCGCAGGGCATTCCGCCGCCCTCCCCATAGGGAGGTTTGTCCCGGAAGGCAATCATTCTTTTGACAACAGTCTGTCCACTGTTGACATACATATTCAGAGCCGCAACCCGTTCGGCGCAGAGGTTCATGACACCGCTGCAGCCTTCGATGCAGAAGCCTGTGAAGATTTCTCCGTTTTCACTCTCCAGTGCGCACACCACATGATGGGCATAGAGAAACGGTGAAACCTCCTCCGGGTGATACTGCTCCCTGGCTTTCAGGTAAAGCTTTTCCCATACATCCATTGCAATCAGCTCCTTTTCATTATTTTAAACGTTCCGCGGATAAAAAGCAACACCCACCGGAACCGGTGGGTGCATAATTTCAACCTCGGAGAACATATACCCGCTCCTCCGCATCCATTTTCTCTGTCCGCTCAAATCCAAAAGCAACATACAGATGCAATGCATGGGTATTATCGTCATGGACGCAGGTATAGACATCCCGACAGTCATACTGATTACGAATCTGATCCACCACAAGCGGAAGAAATGCCTTTCCGTATCCCTTTCCCTGATATTTGACATCAATCATATATCGGCACAGAAGATAATAATCCTCATCCCGGTCATAGCCGTAGAAAACAAAACCTACTGCCCGGTCACCATCCATCATCAGCCGGCAGTCCCAATCGGAATCAAAGCAACACTGCAAGACGGAAAAGGCATTGTTCGCAAGCCATTCTTCCTCGAGGGGTATCTTCCCCTCCGGATCGGTGGTTAAAAATGTGGCCTGTCGCCAGTTATCGGCTGTAATTTTTTCCAGTCTCAGATCCATTTTCCACATCCTCCTGGGCTATTTCCTTCAGGAGTTTTTTGTCCTGTTTGGGCAGACTCTGTTTTTCGGCAAGCGCTACTCCAGCACAGTTCTTCAGCGCAAGACCGATTTTGTGAAGCTGGCCGAGGCTTTCGGCGCCAGGGCCGCAAGAGCTGAGAATATTGAGCAGTTCCGCACCGCCTTTGAAGAGGCCATGAAGCATGACGGCCCCTATCTTATCGACACTCTCATCGACATGGATGAGTTCGTGCTTCCCATGCTGCCCCCCGGCGGCTCCATGGATGACATCATTACTTCCAAGGCAAAGGAGGAAAACTGATGAAAAGATCTGTAATCAGCCTGTATGTTGAAAATAAATACGGTGTTGTAGCCAGAGTTTCGGGTCTGTTCATGCGCCGCGGCTTCAATATTGACTCATTTACCGGCCGAGAGACCGATGACCCCCGCTATTCCCGCATAACTATTGCTCTCAACGGCGATGACTACACCCGGGAGCAGGCCATCAAGCAGCTGAGCAAGCTGCAGAATGTGAAGAATGTTAAGCTTCTGGAGCCCGGCACTGCCGTTGAGCGTGAGCTGATGATAATAAAGGTGAGAAACACACCCCAGACCCGCAGCGAGGTAATGTCCGCCGCAGAGGTTTACAGGGCGAAAATTATAGATTATACTACCGATGCAATGTGCATCGAGGTCACCGGTGAGCCCTCCAAGCTCAACGCCTTTGTTGAAGTAATGAAGCCCCTCGGTATTGTTGAAATGTGCCGCACCGGTGTCGTAGCTCTTGAGCGCGGCAGCAGCATTATGGAAAAATAACAGGATTTTTAAATTATAGAAGGAGAAATGATTATGCAGAACATTTACTATCAGGCAGATTGCAATCTGGCAAAGCTCAGCGGCAAAACTGTTGCTATCATCGGTTACGGCTCTCAGGGCCACGCACATGCCCTGAATCTGAAGGAATCCGGCGTTGATGTCATCGTAGGTCTTTACGAGGGCAGCAAGAGCTGGGCAAAGGCTGAAAAGGCCGGTCTGAAGGTAATGACTGCTGCCGATGCCACCAAGTGCGCCGATGTTATCATGATCCTCATCAACGATGAAAAGCAGGCCAAGCTCTACAAGGAGAGCATCGAGCCCAATCTGTCCGAGGGCAAGACCCTTGCTTTTGCCCACGGCTTCAATATCCACTTCGGCTGCATCAAGCCCCCCAAAAATGTAAATGTTATCATGATCGCCCCCAAGGGCCCCGGCCATACCGTTCGCAGCGAGTATCAGGCCGGCAAGGGAGTGCCCTGTCTGGTGGCTGTTGAGCAGGATGCCACCGGCGACGCTCTGGAGATCGGTCTGGCCTACGCACTGGGCATCGGCGGCGCCCGTGCAGGCGTTCTGGAAACTGACTTCCGTACCGAGACTGAGACCGACCTCTTCGGTGAGCAGGCCGTCCTTTGCGGCGGTGTCTGCGCTCTGATGCAGGCTGGCTTCGAGACTCTGGTGGAAGCTG
>CAZYTE010000176.1:0-2701 GCA_964649425.1 uncultured Oscillospiraceae bacterium | reverse complement strand
AGCCAGGCAGTTGGTGGTGCAGGAGGCGTTGGAAACGAACTGCATGTCGGGGGTGTACTTATCCAGGTTGACGCCGCAGACGAACATGGGAGTATCGTCCTTTGCGGGGCCGGACATAACGACGACCTTTGCGCCTGCATCAACATGGGGCTGTGCAGCCTCCTTGGTCAGGAACTTGCCGGTGCACTCCAGAACATACTCAGCGCCCAGCTCGCCCCAGGGCAGGACGGAAGGATCGCGGGAATCCAGAACGGGGATCTCTTTGCCGTCGACAATAAGGAGCTTCTTTTCATCGTCTCCTGCAACGGTGCCGTCAAATCTGCCGTGAACGGTATCATACTTCACTGCGTATGCCAGCTGACCGGGAGTCTTGCCGGGTGCGTTGATGCCTACTACTTCAATATCGTCAGACTTTATAGCAGCTCTGAATGCCAGGGAACCGATGCGGCCAAAACCATTAATACCGACTTTAATCATTGTAATCTCCTCCAGAAATTATTTCAGCTTTATATTGGCAAACTTTCAGCGGAAAAGTATTGCCTTATAATAGCTCAATTGTAACATATACTAAGAGCATAAATCAATATTTCTCAGCCTATATTTTTTCCAATCCTCAGACAATTATCAAAGTATTTTTCCTTTATGGTTGTGCGATACGATATTTTTTGATAAAATTCCCGTATCGACCTTATTTTAACCCGGAGGCTGTCATGACCCCTGCCAACATTCTTTCTCTCACCACAGAGGCCGCTGTTCTTATTGAGAAAAACAGAATATCCTACGCAAACCCCGGTGCTCTTGAACTGCTGGGCAAGGACTGCATAGGAAAAACCCTGCTTTCCGTATTCGGCCCGGATCTGGCCGGTACACAGGCCTCCGCTTTTGTGGGTGATGTGCCCATAAACGGCAAGCCCTACATTGTGCGTGTGAACAAACTGGAGGCCGGGCAGATCATTTTTATATCCTCCGCTGAAACCTCACCTGTGGTTTTCAATGATGCCATTATATTCTCCGCCCTCAGCACACTTAACAATATAAACGCAGCCTCGGATAAAGGCCGCCTTCAGGCCGAAAAGCTGGACGACAAAACTATTCTGTCCAGCTTTGAGGTGCTGACACGCAGCTGCCATAGTCTCAACAGACTCATGAACAATGTGGGCATAGTGCGCAATCTGGCCGAGGGCAAGCTGCACACAGAACCGCAGATAATCGATCTTTCATGGCTGTACAGCAGTCTTCTGGATACGGTGAGCAAGCTATATCCGGGAGACATTTTCAAGCTCAACATGGGCAAGGGAATCAGTGCGGCGGTTGACTACACCCTGGCGGTGCAGCTGCTGCTCAACCTCGTATCAAACTGCCTGCTCCACGCAGAGGGCTGTACCAAAATAAGCGTCAGCCTCACCGAAACCGAGGAGAGCGTAGTTCTCTCTGTCAGCGACAACGGCTGCGGCATAGCTCCGGATGAGCTGCACAGCGTGTTTGACAGATACAGGCACAGCTTCAGCTCTATGCAGATGGGCAAGGGCGCAGGTCTCGGCCTTGCAGTTGCAAGAGGCGCTGCGGAAATCCACGGCGGTACGCTGCTGATGGAAAGCCGCCTCGGTCAGGGTACCTGCGTGCGCGTATCCCTGCGCAAAAACTCCGATAAAAAGCTCCGCCTCGGTGCGGCACTGGAAGATTACGGAAGCCAGATGCGCAGCATCCTCACCGGTCTTGCAGACTGCCTGCCCCAGGAATGCTTCTCCGAAAAGTTCACAGATTAAAAAATCAGGAGCCAAAGCTCCTGATTTTTCCTTATCTCAGCACCTTACCCAGAACTCTCAGCGGAAGCTCAGGAGAGATGACGATATCTTTATAAGCGGGGTTTAAGGAGTGGAGCGCCATACTGCCGTCAGCAGCCACAAGCTGCTTGAGGTAGGCGTTGCCATCGTAGAGGAACACGCCGATCTCCCCGGTCATCAGGCTGCGCTGCTGACGCACCCAGATGGTCTGCCCATCGGTAAACTCCGGCTCCATACTGTCACCGGAAACGCGCACGCCGAAGTTAGCGCCGTCCGGCACCTCCCGGCCAACCTCCACCATGTCATAATCCTCGCCGTCCAGAAACTGGCCGGTGCCTGCGGAGACAGCCAGCGAATACAGGGGCAGGCGGCGCATGGGTATAATCTTTTCCTCCACGGGAGTATAGCGGCCGCTGTCGCGCAGAAGCTGAATATAGTCCAGAGCCTTCAGTCTGCCGTCCCTGTCCAGGCCGGAAAGCACACCCTCGGACTGCCCGGAAAAGCAGCCTCTTATATCTTCAATGTCCAGAACATCGCACAAGGTCAGAAACTGGCGGGCATTGGGCAGGGTCGAGCCATTCTCCCACTTGGACACGGCCTGATTTGTAACTGCCATATCCTCGGCGCAGAGCCTGGCAGCCAGCTCCGCCTGATTTATGCCCAGCGCCTTGCGGCGGGCAGATATTACAGCACCTATTTCCTTATACATACTTTCATCCCCCTGTTCTGTAATGATTATATAACAATGGTCCACAGTTTTCAAGTGCCTTTTATCTTGATCGGCGAATTTTTCCTCTTTACTTATCTTAAAAAGAGATATATAATGCCTTTGATATCTTATTGAGATAATTCTCGGAGGTGCAGGCTGAATTGCAAAACTAAACGCCAGTTTGCAAAAGTAACTGCGGATGGTTCAG
>CAZYTE010000175.1:0-2723 GCA_964649425.1 uncultured Oscillospiraceae bacterium | reverse complement strand
TGGTATAATGGGCCGAACACCGGAGGTGTAGTATGAAGAATATTACTATTTCCCGCGCGGCAATGGCCTGCGGCGGCAAAGTTTACAATATGGAGAGCGACAGGCTCCTTGAGCATGTGGTCATTGACAGCCGCGCCATCGAAAATGGCGATCTTTTTGTGGCTTACAAGGGTGAGCGTGTGGACGGGCATGACTATGTTGTGACCGCGCATGAAAAAGGTGCGGCCTGCAGTCTGGTTCAGCGCATGGTTGAAAACGGCGGCACCCAGATAGTGGTGGACGATGTGCAGCAGGCGCTTGAGAGCATAGGCAGAGAACTGAGAAAAGAGATCGATATCCCCATTGTGGGCATCACCGGCAGCGTGGGCAAGACCTCTGCCAAGGAAATGATCTGGTCTGTTCTCAGCCAGCGCATGAATGTACATAAGACCGATAAAAATCTCAACAACCAGATAGGTGTTCCCATGACCATGTCCCGCATTGCTGACGAGCATCAGGCGGCGGTCGTGGAGATGGGCATATCCGGATTTGGCGAAATGAGTATCCTTGCCCGTATGGTGAAGCCTCAGATTGCCGTATTCTCCGTTATTGGCCACGCGCATCTGGAATTTCTCCACGATTTGCAGGGTGTTTTAAAGGCGAAAACGGAAATGCTTGATTATATGGATGAGGATGCCCTTGTCATAGTCAACGGTGACGATGAGCTGTTGAATGGCCTTAATTGCCGCCAGAGAAAGCTCACATTCGGCATGGGGGCACACTGCGATGTGAGAGCCCGGGATATACGGCTGAACGAAAATGGCGAGAACTGCTGCCGCATAGTTTATAGAGACAGAAGCTTTGATGTGGTGATCCCTGCTTTTGGCGAGCACATGGTCTACGCTGCCCTTGAGGGCGCAGCCGTGGGCATGGAGATGGGGCTGACTGATGAGGAAATTGTCCGCGGCATCGGCGCCTATGAGACTGTGGGCCGCAGAGCTGCCCTCATCAATACCGGCTATGTGACTTTGGTTGATGATTGCTATAATGCCAACCCGGATTCGGTAAAAAGCGGAGTGGATTCCCTCAAAAAGATGTCCGGCAGGAAGGTCTGTATCCTTGGCGACATGCTGGAGCTGGGGGGAAATGAGGGCCGGATGCACTTTGAATGCGGAAGGTATGCCGCCGAAAACGAGGTCTCTCTTGTTCTGTGCAGCGGCGAGATTTCCCGGGAGCTCTGCCGCGGAGCAGGGGAGAAGGGCAAGTGGTTTGAAAGCCGGGGAGCTCTGATAAACAGCCTGCCTGAGCTTATCCAAAAGGGCGACTGCATATTGGTCAAAGCCTCCCGCAGCATGCACTTTGAGGAAATTTCCGAGGCGGTTAAAAAGCTGTTTAAGCCCATAGTATTTCTGGATGCTGACGATACAATTCTTGATTTTCATGCCTGTGAGGCCATAGCCATCCGCAGGGCATTTGAAATAATGGGTGTTGAGCCAAGCGATGCTCTGGTTGAAAGATACAGCCGGATAAACAGAAAAATGTGGGAGCGGCTGGAGCTGGGAGAAATTACCCGCCAGCAGGTTCTGGAGCTGCGCTTTGAGGAGCTGTTCAAAGAGATCGGTTTTGAGTACAGCGGCTTTGAGGCTCAGGAGATCTATGAAAATGAACTGGCAAAGACCAGTATTTACATGGATGATGCTCCCGCGCTTCTGGAAGAACTGAAGAAAAACTACCGCCTTTTTATTGCGTCCAACGGTCTTGCCAGGGTGCAGGACGGCAGATTCAAGGCAGTTGGCCTGGAGCAGTATTTTGAGGACATTTTTATATCTCAGCGCGTGGGCTTTAACAAGCCCGCCGGGGAGTTTTTTGAGCTCTGCTTTGAAAAGATCCCCATGTTCTCAAAGGACAGGTGCATTATGGTGGGCGACAGTCTCAGCGCGGACATCAAGGGAGCAAGCAACGCAGGCATCAAAAGCGTCTGGTTCAATCCAAAGGGACAGCCTGCCAGAGCGGGCATCAAGGCTGATTATGAGATAACTGAGCTTATGCAGCTGCCCGGCCTTCTCAGAGATATATTCTCCGAATAAGGAGGAAAAGCTATGAAAAAGTGGATATCCATATTGCTTATATTTGCCCTTTCTTTGGGCTGCTTCAGCGGCTGCGGCAAGGATAAGGAAGAGATCACCCCGCCTGCTGCAGAGAGTCAGGGCCAGACTCAGGATACATCGTTGAAGGATGTAGTGCTTGAAGTGGACATCAACATGGAGAACCTGTTTGATTATTTTGAGTACAAGGAGTATCCATCCTACTACAAGGAGGATAATGGCACTGTCACCTCTGTAACAATCGCATATGGTCTGGAGCTGAAGGATGTGTATACCGCTGCCACGGACAGCAAGTACAAGCACGATTTGCTGGTGGAGTTTACCGGCGATGTGATGGTCAATAAGGGTGACTATCAGGTGGACTTCGACACTCTGCAGGTTTACGGTACCACAAACGAGAGCTATGTGCAGACTGTCAGCCACAAAATGGAATTCTGGCCCAAGGGTGACAGAACCACCGTATGGAGCTATGGCACCTACAGCAGCCTCTTTGCCATCTACCTTACAAACTTTACGATCACAAGCGCAGATGGAACCGTTTATCTCAAATACAAATACGCATAATAAAAATCCGTGGATTAGGTGCGCTGAGACAAGAAAACACAGGCCTGATAAAGCGATATTTTGGCCGGAAGCTTT
>CAZYTE010000174.1:0-2907 GCA_964649425.1 uncultured Oscillospiraceae bacterium | reverse complement strand
GACTTGTATATTTCTTGGTGCTACAATATCACTATGAGTTAGAGGCCAGATAACACGGCGCAGAACGCCGATGCTGTTGCAGCCCAGGTCACGGGCAGCTTCAATAAGTCTGTCATCCATTTTGGCCAGAATGGAATAAATAGGCAGGATCATATAGGGGAAATAGTCATAGACCATGCCGATGACTACGGCGGCTTCCGTGCCGATAATATGTATCTGACCCAGGCCAAAGAAGCCAAGGATGCCGTTGAAAATGCCGGTGTCCTGCAGGATGGTCATCCATGCGTAGGTGCGTATAAGGAAATTCATCCACATGGGGATAATGATGAGGGTCATCAGAATTTTCTGAGCCTTTGCAGAGGCCCGGGACATAATGTAAGCGGCGGGATAACCCATCAGCAGGCAGATAAAGGTGGAGATAACGGCCAGCTTCAGAGATCTGCCAAATATAACCAGATAGGTGTAAACCTCCCTGGTAACACCGTTCTCATCGGTCACACTGGAGGTGGCGGTGAAGAAGCGTGCAATGTTATCGAAGGTGAAGTTGAAGTTGGAGTCGGTAAATGCGTAGTAGGCCACAAAGCCAAGGGGCACAATTATAAACAGCATAGCCCAGATGCCATAGGGCGTCAGGGTGAAACGCTGCACAGCGGTATTTTTTCTCATTATTCTTCCGGCTCGCTTTCTGCATCGGACAGCTCATCCAGCTCGTTGGAGAAAGAGGAATAGTCGCCGTACATGCCGGAATATTCAGACTTGTGCATGATGTGGATCGCATCGGGCTCAATGCAGAGGCCGATGTGCTCGTCCACATCCCAGAAGTCAGTGGTCTGGATCATCCATTTGAAGCCGTTGATATCAACGATGATCTCATAGTGCACGCCAAGGAAGGTGACAGAGCTGACAACGCCTTTCAGCATACCTTTTTCCTCGGGAACAATGTCCACATCCTCGGGGCGCACAACAACGTCAACAGGCTCTTTCTTTCCAAAGCCGGTGTCCACACAGTCAAACACATGGCCGGAGAAGGCGACACGCTTATCGCTGAGCATAACGCCGTCAAGAATGTTGCTTTCACCGATAAAGTCAGCAACAAAGGCGTTTTCGGGCTCATTGTAAATGTCTACCGCGGTGCCGATCTGCTGGATGCGGCCCTCAGACATGACAACAACCGTGTCAGACATGGAGAGCGCCTCTTCCTGATCGTGGGTAACAAAGATAAAAGTGATGCCGGTAGCCTTCTGAATTTTTTTGAGCTCCTGCTGCATATCCTTTCTGAGCTTCAGGTCAAGGGCGGCCAGAGGCTCGTCCAGCAGCAGGACCTTGGGCTTGCTGATAAGAGCTCTGGCAATGGCCACACGCTGCTGCTGACCACCGGAAAGACTGGTTACGCTGCGTTTCTCAAAACCGGACAGAGCAACCATAGACAGCATTTCGTGAACACGCCGGTCGATCTCATTTTTGTCCACCTTCTTCTCGCGCAGGGGGAAAGCGATATTTTCATAAACATTGAGATGGGGGAAAAGGGCATAACGCTGGAAAACGGTGTTGACATTTCTCTTATAGGGGGGCACATCGTTGATATTCTCGCCCATAAAGATAACATCACCGGAGTCGGCGCTTTCGAACCCGCCTATAATTCTCAAAGTGGTAGTCTTGCCGCAGCCGGAGGGGCCAAGAAGGGTGAGAAACTCATTGTCATAAATATCAAGGCTGATATTATCCAGTACAGTTTCTCCATCAAAGGCCTTGCTGACATTTTTAAGCTCAATGATCTTTTTCATTCCATTACCCCCAAAAATAAAGAAAGGATGATGTGCGCAAAACACATCATCCTTAGAAAACAAATCACATTGCCCTTATAAAAGGAACTATGATCTTAATCGGTTTCAGAGTCTATATAGCAAAGATTACTTTTACTACTCTTATTGACCATTTCACAAGTTTGCATGTGTTGCAGCGGTTTATAGTAACCAACTTATAAAATTTGAGCTTTTAACTCAATCAATAAGGCAACAGAAGTTGCCACCGCACCCGCGGTTCTCGGCATTCGACCCGGCTGTCCGCGTGGCCTTGGCTGCCGCTAAGGGCAGCGGTCGTTATCCTGCTTTGGACAAAATCCAATTAAGATGCTTAATTTTAACAATATTCAACAAGTATGTCAATAGTGTTTTAGTATTTAAGCTGCCACAAAATAAGTCCGTGAGCGGGGGCGGTGGGGCCTGCGGCACTGCGGTCCAGTCCGGAAAGTATGGCCGGAATCCGCTCAGCTTCAAGCTCAGCGGTTCCCACCTGCAGGAGGGTGCCCACAACGATCCTCACCATGTTGTAAAGGAAACCGTTTCCGGTCAGATAAATACTCAGTTCAGAGCCGTTTTTGATAAATTCGATATTTTTCAGATTGCGCACGGCGGATTTTTTCATGTGCTTATTTGAGCAGAAGCTTGTGAAATCATGCTCACCGCAGAGAAGGGCAGCGGCTGTTTTCATCTTTTCAATATCCAATGCCTGCGGGAAGGAGAGCATATACCTGCGCTCGAACACATTAGGCTCTTTACTGTTCCAGATACGGTAGCAATATGTCTTTTCCACGCAGTTTAATCTTGCGTGAAATCTGGGGGCAGCATGCTCCAGAGAAACAGCTCCGATATCCTCCGGCAAATAACGGCGCAATGAATCAAGGAGCTCCCCGCAGCTCATTTTGGTTTCTGCCCTGAATGAGCAGACCTGCATCCTTGCGTGCACCCCTGCGTCAGTGCGGCCGCTGCCGGCGATTTCAATATCCTGCTCGAGCAGCTTTGAAAGCAGGGTCTCCAGCTTTGCCTGTATGGTGTTGTCGGTATTGCCCTGCTTCTGCCAGCCTTTGTAGCGGCTGCCGTCATAGCAAAGATCAATTCGCAGATTGCG
>CAZYTE010000173.1:0-2941 GCA_964649425.1 uncultured Oscillospiraceae bacterium | reverse complement strand
GATGGTATATTTTAAGCGTTTCTTCCCTTTCTGCAAGCGTTGATTTGTACTTTTATGACTTCTCTTGCACAAGAAAAAGGCAAGCTGCGGCTTGTCTTTTTCTTATAGCGGAGATTTTGGGCGGGAGGGAATACCCAATCCCCTCTCGTGCTCACCCCAATCGAACTCTGTTAATTTTCAAAATCCCGCTTGTTTTTATTCATTTTATTTTCTATAATGAAATCATTATACGGCAGCACAGAAAGGAGCACAGCATGAGCGAAATATATGTTACCGGACACCGAAATCCGGACACTGACTCCATCGCCGCCGCCATGGCTTATGCCCATCTGCAGAACGCGTTGGGCAACAGAGAATATGTGGCGGCCCGCATAGGCGGTGTAAACGATGAAACACAGCATATGCTGGACTATTTCGGTTTTGAGGCCCCTGTTTTTATAAAAAATATGCGCACTCAGGTAAAGGACCTGTACTTTGACCAGCCGCCTGAGCTGAACCGCTCGGTACCCATGGAGCTTGCATGGCACAGCCTGAAGGAGGGCGAGATCGCGGCTCTCCCAATACTTAATGATGACGGCACTCTTTACGGCATGCTCACCGCCGGAGATATTGCAGCCTACAACATGGGCACCATCAACAACAGCCACATTGACCAGATGCCCCTTTTCAATCTGCTGAGTGTCCTTGAAGCTCAGCTGGTCAATGCCCACAGCTACCAGAATGACAGTGTTTCCGGCGATGTAATCATTGCGCTGCCTCAGGCCTATGAGGATGCAGCCATGGCAGGCAGGGACAGCGTGATCATCTGCGGCCAGCAGCCTGATATAATCGAGGCTGCCATCAGAAATGGCGCAAGCTGCCTCATCCTCTGCCGGGCAAGCATTGACCCCAAACTGGCGGAAAGCTGCAGCAAAACCTGCATCATAAGCACCGCTTTGGATGCCCGCACCGCTGCCAGACTTATCTATCAGGCAACGCCCATCATGCGGGTCTGCCAGACCCGGGATATCGTGTCCTTCCATCTCAACGACTATATTGACGATGTTAAGGAGATCCTGCTGAAAAGCCGCTACCGCAGCTACCCTGTGCTGGATGAAAATGAGAAGGTAGTGGGCACTCTGTCCCGCTTCCATCTGCTCAAGCCCCGGCGCAAGAGAGTGGTGCTGGTGGACCACAACGAGACTGCCCAGTCCGTCCCCGGCCTTGACCAAGTTGAGATCCTTGAGATCATCGACCACCACCGCCTTGCAGATATCCAGACCGGCCAGCCCATCAGAATGAGAAATGAGCCTGTTGGCAGCACCAACACCATTATCACCGATATGTATCAGGAGCACGGCGTCATGCCCCCGCCCAAGATGGCAGGACTTATGGCAGCGGCCATTTTGTCCGATACGGTCATGTTCAAGTCCCCCACCTGCACCAAGAAGGATATCTCCACCGCTGAGAGATTGGCCCGCATCGCCGGTGTCAGCATTGAGCAGCTGGGCAAGGAGCTTTTCAGCGTAAACGGTATGGACGATAAGGATGCCGCCGAGCTCTTCAATGCAGACTACAAGGTCTTTCATATTTCCGACCATGATATCGGCGTGAGCCAGATCACCTGTGTGGACTCTGAGCATCTTCTGGAGCGCCGCGACGAGTTTATGGCCATTATGGAAGATCTGAAGAAGAGAAAAGCCTTTGACCTGATGCTGCTGATGGTCACCGATGTGCTGCTTGAGGGCTCCCACATTCTCTATGTGGGCAGCGATGATATCATCCACCAGGCCTTCAATGTGGTGCCCAAGGAAAAATACGCGTTTTTAAAGGGCGTGATGAGCCGCAAGAAGCAGATAATTCCTATGCTCACCGCTCTCTGGGGTTAAAAAATGAAGTTTACCAAAATGCATGGAGCCGGAAACGACTTCATAATTATCAACAATCTGGAAGAAAAGCTGCCGGAAAGCGGCTTTTCCTCCCTTGCAAAGAAGCTCTGCGCCTTTCATTCCTCTGTCGGAGGGGACGGCATGATGGTGGTCACCGAGGCAAAAAACGACGGCGATTACGGCATGCTCTTTTACAACTCCGACGGCAGCCTTGGCGAAATGTGCGGCAACGGTGCCAGATGCATAGCCCGCTACGGCTATGAAAATGGTCTTGCCGGTGAAACTCAGCGCATTGAGACCACCGCAGGTCTTGTTACAGGCCGGCGCATATCGGAGCGTGTTTACAAAATCAGGCTCAACGACCCCTCGGTCATTGAGCTGCACAGGAAAATCGATGTGGACGGCACAGAATATGACTGCGCCTATGTGGAGCTGGGCAATCCCGGCATCCCCCATGCGGTAGTGCTGATGCCGGATTATGACAGCATCGGCAGGGATTCTCTGCGTGCCTTGGGCAGCAGGCTCCGCTATGCAAAGGAGTTTAAAAAGGGTGCCAATGTGAGCTTTGTGAAAGTCCTGGGCAGGGATAGCCTGCAAGCTGTGACCTTTGAGCGCGGCGTGGAGGACTTCACCCTGGCCTGCGGCACCGGCTGCGGCTCTATCGTCAGCTCTTTCAGCCTGATGGGTCTCGTCAGCGGGCAGAATGTATCCGTCCGGATGCCCGGCGGCCTGCTGTCTGTAAGTCTCAGCATTGAGGGCAGCATGACAAAGGATGTATACCTCTCCGGCCCCACCTGCATGGTATGCAAGGGTGAGGTTTTGGACGAGGACCTGTAAATTGCACATAGATCCTTCGGGGAGCGGCTGACCGCTCCCCGATTTTTTATTTCACCTGAATTTCACATTACTTGTCTTTTTCATTTCACATTACAAACTTAAAATGATAAGCACAGCAAAAAAACAAACACTATGTCTGAAAGGAGACATTGAAATGAAAAAGATTATTACTATGATGATGGCTGCAGTTCTGGCTCTCTCCATGCTTGCAGGCTGCGGCAGCAACCAGTCCACAG
>CAZYTE010000172.1:0-2955 GCA_964649425.1 uncultured Oscillospiraceae bacterium | reverse complement strand
TCGTCGGCTCCGGCGGCATGGTGGTTATGGACACCGACACCTGTATGGTGGAGGTTGCCCGCTTCTTCATGGCATTTACCCAGAGAGAATCCTGCGGCAAGTGCGTACCCTGCCGCGAGGGCACCAAGCGTATGCTGGAGATTTTGGAGCGCATTGTTGCAGGCAAGGGTGAAATGGAAGATCTGGACACTCTGGAAGAGCTTGCAAAGATGGTCAAGACCATGGCTCTGTGCGGCCTTGGCAAGTCCGCTCCTCTGCCTGTTCTCAGCGCAATGGAAAATTTCCGCGACGAGTATATTGAGCATATAGTTGACAAAAAGTGCCGCGCCAAGACCTGTACCGCTCTGCGCCGCTTTGTTATCAATCCCGCTTACTGCAAGGGCTGCGGCCGCTGCGCAAACAACTGTCCCGTCAACGCTATCCGCGGTTCCATCAGAAATCCCCACTCCATCGATCCCGAAATCTGCATCCGCTGCGGTACCTGCTACGATAACTGCGCGTTTGATGCAATTTACGTTGACGCTTAAGGAGGTAAACTATGGGAATCATCACTATAAACGGTACCAAGTACGAGTTTACCGATGAAAAGAATGTACTTACCATTATCCGCAACGCAGGTATAGAGATCCCCACCCTGTGCTACCATCCTGAGCTGTCCACCTTCGGCGCATGCCGCCTGTGCACCGTTGAGGATGACAAGGGCCGCTTCTTCGCCTCCTGCTCCGAGGAGCCCAGAGACGGCATGGTAATCTATACCCACACCCCCAAGCTGCGCCGCTACAGAAAGCTCATCATCGAGCTGCTGCTGGCCTCCCACCACAGAGACTGCACCGCCTGCGACAAGCACGGCAAGTGCGTTCTGCAGAAGCTGGCATATCAGCACGGCATCAACTCCGTCCGTTTCGAGAACAACAAGGAAGTTGTTCCTGTTGACTTCTCTTCTCCCTCCATCGTCCGCGACCCCAACAAGTGCGTGCTCTGCGGCAACTGCGTAAGAGCCTGCAGCGAAGTTCAGGGCATCGGCGTTCTGGGCTTTGCTCACCGCGGTATGGAGACCACTGTAGGCCCCGCATTTGAAAAACAGATCGGCCAGACCAACTGCGTTGGCTGCGGCCAGTGCCGTGCGGTCTGCCCCACCGGCGCGCTGACCATTTACCACTCCATGTCCTCCTTCTGGTCTGCACTGGACGACCCCAATACGAGAGTCGTGGTTCAGGTTGCTCCCGCAGTCCGCGTGGCAGTGGGCGAGGCTTTCGGCCTGCCCAGAGGCGAGAATGTAATGGGCAAGATCGTTGCGGCTCTGCACCGCATGGGTGTCGATCAGGTCTATGACACTACCTTCACCGCTGACCTTACCATTATGGAGGAGACCGCAGAGTTCCTTGAGAGAGTAAAGCAGGGCGAGAATCTGCCTTTGATGACCTCCTGCTGCCCCGCATGGGTCAAGTTTGTGGATAATGAGTTCCCCGAATTCAAGCCCAATGTGTCCACCTGCCGTTCTCCCCAGCAGATGTTCTCCGCTATTATCAAGGATTACTACCGCAGACCTGAGAACGCCAAGGGCAAGAAGACCTTCGTAGTCTCTGTCATGCCCTGCTCCGCAAAGAAGATGGAGGCAGAGCGTCCCAACTCCTACACCTACGGCGAGAAGGATACTGACTATGTTCTGACCACCGAGGAATTTGTCCGCATGATCGACGGCTTCGGCTTCCCCTTCAAGTATCTGGACGGCGAGGCCTGCGATATGCCCTTCGGTCTGGGTTCCGGCGCAGGTGTCATCTTCGGCGCCTCCGGCGGTGTAACTGAGGCTGTCCTCCGCCGTCTTGCGGCAGATCACTATGATCCCACTTCTTTGACCAGTATCGCCCAGTCCGGTGTCCGCGGCCCCGGAGAGATCCGTGAGTTCACTGTTCCCTACGGCGGCATGGATGTTAACATCTGTGTAGTCTCCGGTCTTGCCAATGCCCGCAAGGTGCTGGAGCAGGTCAAGAGCGGCGA
This sequence comes from uncultured Oscillospiraceae bacterium, assembly GCA_964649425.1. Taxonomy (GTDB): domain Bacteria; phylum Bacillota; class Clostridia; order Oscillospirales; family Oscillospiraceae; genus Limivicinus. The sequence continues at coordinate 957 of CAZYTE010000172.1, read as the reverse complement.
GAAGAACTACCACCTTATCGAAGTCATGGCCTGCCCCGGCGGCTGTGTCATGGGCGGCGGTCAGCCCATCGCCGGTGCCAAGGAGAAGCGCTTCACCGAGCGCACCAAGGGCATCTTCAAGGCTGACGGCGCAATGACCATCAAACGCTCCGATGAGAATCCCCTGATGGGCCTGTTCTATGCCCAGTATGATGCACACAAGATCCATGATCTGTGTCACAATCAGGAATAATCATTCAAATTAAAAAGCCTGTGAGTTTAGAAACTCACAGGCTTTTTCAGTCCCATTTAAAGAGCTGCGGTGATAATGGACATCTGATAGACCTCCTCAGCATCACAGCCGCGGGACAGGTCGTTGATGGGCGCGTTGAGACCCTGCAGAATGGGGCCATAGGCCGCAAATCCGCCCAGACGCTGAGCGATCTTGTATCCGATGTTGCCGGACTGAATTTCGGGGAAGATAAAGGTGTTGGCGTAGCCTGCAACGGGGCTGCCGGGGAATTTCAGCTGACCCACGGTGGGGGAGACAGCGGCATCAAACTGCATCTCGCCGTCAATTGCAAGCTCCGGAGCCATTTCCTTGGCGATTGCGGTGGCATTTCTCACAAGGTCAACGGCGGGACCCTTACCGGAACCCTTGGTGGAGAAGCTGAGCATTGCAACCCTGGGCTCAATGCCGAAGGTCTTTGCGGTCTTTGCGGATTCAATGGCAACCTCTGCCAGCTTCTGAGCGGCAGAGACAGTCACATTGCCTTCCTTGTCAACAGTGTCCTCATAGGAGATGTTGATGGCGCAGTCACCCATTACCAGCATTTCATCGCCGCGAACCATCAGAAAGCTGGAGCTTACAAGGTTTGCGCCCTTGCGGGTCTTGACCAGCTGCAGAGCGGGGCGGACTGTATCGGCGGTGGAATAGGTCGCACCGCCCAACAGGCAGTAGGCATAGCCCATCTTCAC
>CAZYTE010000171.1:0-2963 GCA_964649425.1 uncultured Oscillospiraceae bacterium | reverse complement strand
TCATTCTGTGCGAACCGAAAACCAAGGCGGCCTTCCGCACCATCATCCTGCCGCCCGTCATGGTGGAACTCCTGCGGGAATACAAAAAGGGAATCTTCTCCCATCTGATGTTCCCGTCCCGTATCAAACCCGACCAGCCCATCGACCCCGGCTATGTCCGAAAGCGGCTCCAGCAGATACTGGAGCGGGCAGGGTGCAAAAGGGTGAGATTCCACGATTTGCGGCATACCTTTGCCACCATGTCACTGGAGCATGGCATGGATGTGAAAACCCTCTCAGCTATCATCGGTCATGTATCTGCCAAAACCACGCTGAATATTTACACCCATATCACCAGCGAGATGGAAGAAAACGCCGCCGTCAGTATCGACCGGGGCATCGCAAAGGCGGAGGTAGAGGAACAGGAAACGCAGAAGCCTGCCCATCCGCAGGAGTTCGTGCCGTATACCACACCACGGCGCAGACCTGGCACGGGGTACATCAAGCAGCTTAAGGACAATCTCTGGGAAGGCCGATACTCCCCGGTGTGGCCGGACGGCAAAAAGCACTCTCGAAATGTATACGGACGAACCCGTGAGGAAACCGAGGCTAAGCTGGCTGACCTGATCCTGCAAATGAAAGCGGAGATCGCCGCCCTCCGCTCCGGCAAGGCCACGGAGTACCCCGACGGTGTCAGTCCCAAGAAAAAGCAGCTTGCCGCCTACCTGCGGGAGAATCCGGGTGTGAGCAACAAAAGCTACATCGCACGACAACTGGGCATGGATGTCGGCACGGTGAGGAAATACTATGACGAGGTCAGGGCGGAGCTGGCGGCTCTGGCTGTATCATAAAAAGGAATGTCTCTATATGTGCAAAAGTGCTTTGGGCGTATAGAGACAATTTTTTATTTGCTCAATAATAAAATTCGCAAATAGCGAATTTTATTATTGACATGACGAAGAGTTTTTGCTAAACTACAGTTACAGTGATTGCAGATGGAGACATCTGCTGGTCGAGTCCCCTAATCTGGAGCAGTTTCTGCTCGTGGAACATCCTCGTGGTGTTCTGATTAGCGGGGCGGCACACGGCCTGACCGACCGATGCGCCGTGCCCGCCCTGCCCAAGCCGGGAAGCTTGGGCAGGGCCCAAACAATTAGACGGGTTGTCCTGAGTGCACCACTCGTTTCTCCGGGACGAAGCCTCCTCTAAAAATCTGAGGCTTTGAGAAATGAGGACAAAATATGTCAAAGAAAAATCGCTGTTCACCCAGGACACCCCCGGTAAACCACAATCCCAAGAAGGAATCTCCCAAGGCTGCTCCTAACTGGAGGAAGATGTTTTTCCAGATCGCCTTTAGAGCGATTGAGGCTGTTTGGATGATTGTTCAAGTCATCCAATACATCTGTGAGATTCTTCGCAAGTGATGTGGGGTGCATACAACGGGAAACCCGTCTAATTTTTCTAAAAATGCAAACATATATGAGCGCTTTGTGAGGTGAGAGTGTGATTGGAGAAGTATTAAAGAGGTTGCGCACTATATATGGCTATAAGGCTGTCGAAATGAGCGAGAAGTTAGGCATCTCTGCCAGCTATCTGTCAGAGATTGAAAATGGGAAAAAGCAGCCCTCTCTCGACCACTTAAAAAAATACGCTGATCTTTTTGGTATTAAATTATCTTCTCTGATTCTTCTCTCTGAATCGTATGAAGAAGCACAGAAAGAAGGACGTGGCTCTGCATTGATTCGCTCTATGATGATAAATCTAATCAATGGTATGTCCAAAACTGTAGAGGGATCAAATGAAGACAACTAAACAAAAATACCCGATTGATCAGTGTGCATTGTACAAATGCAAGACTCGTAAGCAGCTCGAATCCTTACTTACCATTGAGCCAGGTGGATTAAAAAACATCCAACACGCTATCAAATATCGATCCTTTGAAATTGACAAAAAGAATTCGGATGAAAAGCGCAAGATTAAAGCCCCTGATAAAACCTTGAAAGCTGTGCAAAGAAGAATTCTGTTTCTTATACAGCGAATAGAACGTCCTGATTGGCTTATGTCCGGGGAAAAGGGCAAATGTTATATTGACAACGGAAAAGCTCACCTTGAATCCAAATATATGTTGGCTGTGGATATAAAGCGATTTTATGATAACTGTCGCCGCAACAATGTATATCTCTTCTTTTCTCAAAAAATGAAAACAGCTCCTGATGTCGCAAAGATTTTAACAGATATCGTTACTTACGATAATGGAATTCCGACGGGATGTCCAACCAGTCAATTGATTGCCTATTACGCGTATGAGGAAATGTTTAATCAAATTCGTGTATGCGCAGAGGCCTATTCATGTAAGTTTACTCTTTATGTCGACGACATGACATTTTCAAGTTCCCATCCCTTCGATCAGAAGCAGCTTTCAAGAGAGATTGACATCGTCCTCAGACGCTACGGTCATAAGCCGAAATATGCTAAAGTTAAATATTACTCCAAAGCAGAAGCAAAACCCATCACAGGAACCATTGTAACGTCCAACCATAACCTGGATGTGCCGAATAAGCTACAGAAGAAAATTTATGACAACTTTCAACTTGTAAAAGAGCTGAGTGAAGAGATCAAGGCGGAAGAGACAGCAAAGATGGTTCGAACAATCCAAGGCCAGATTCAAGCGTCGAGAGAGATTGATCCAGAGCGTTTTCCCGAAATCTTGCGACTGACAAAAGAGATCAGTACCGATATCGATGTTGAACACACGCCGCTTCCAAAGAAGCCTCATAAACGGAGAGGGAAAATACGAATTAAGGCACCGCAAAAGATTTGAGTTGTATGTTCAATAAAACTATGCGCTTACCAGATGCTATGCCTAATCAAAGAAAAAATCACGGGCAGTGAGCGTAAAAACTCGCTGTCCGTGTTCTCATAATGTGGTCAAACTTTAATCCCGTCTGTGGTATTATTGTGGTCAAACGAAAAATCACCGCCAA
>CAZYTE010000170.1:0-3148 GCA_964649425.1 uncultured Oscillospiraceae bacterium | reverse complement strand
TATCTCCTCTGCTCTGTGCGGTATGGTTTCCGGCTCCTCGGTTGGCAATACTGTTACCACCGGCTCCGTCACCATCCCCATGATGAAGAAGACCGGCTACAAGCCCGAGTTTGCGGCAGCTGTGGAAGCCGCAGCATCCACCGGCGGACAGATCATGCCTCCCATTATGGGTGCTGCTGCATTCCTTATGGCGGAGTACATGGGCATAACCTATGCCGAGGTCGCGGTCAGAGCTATTCTTCCTGCCGTGCTGTACTTTACCGGAATTTTCATGTGCGTTCATATTGAGGCCAGGAAGCTGGGCCTGAAGGGCATACCCAAAGAAGAGCTGCCTGTGATGAAGACACTGATAAAGAAGATATATTTGCTCATCCCTCTGGTTGTTCTGGTGGCCCTTGTCACCTCCGGCAAGCGCACCATGCAGTTCTCTGCGTCTCTGGCCATTCTGATCACCATCGTCGTCAGCCTTTTCGATAAGGATAACCGCATCAGCATTGCCAAGATCCTTGAAGCACTGGAAGCCGGCGGCAAAGGCACCATTACCGTTGCTGTGGCCTGCTCCATGGCAGGCATCATTGCCGGCTGCATTACCTGCACCGGTCTTGCCTCCAAGCTGATCTCCGCCGTTGTCAGCGCAAGCACTCAGGTCGGGTTTATCAATCCCGTATTTATAGCTATGGTGTTGACTATGATCTGCTGCATCATTCTGGGTATGGGTGTGCCTACCACTGCAAACTACTGCATCATGGCAACCACCTGCGCCCCCATTCTTATCGCCATGGGCGTTCCCAAAATCCCTGCACACTTCTTTGTGTTCTACTTCGGCATCGTTGCTGATATCACTCCTCCTGTTGCTCTGGCTGCCTACGCAGGCTCTGCCATTGCAAAGTCCAATCCTATGAAGACCGGTATTACCGCCACAAAACTGGCTGTTGCGGCCTTTATCGTGCCCTACATCTTCTGCCTGAACCCTGCAATGCTCTTCATTGATACTGGTGCTTTGGAGGTTATTCAGATCTGCATTACCTCTCTCTTCGGCATCTTCTGCGTGGCATGCGGCCTGAGCGGACATCTGGTAAGAAGTATGGCATGGCCTCTGCGAATCGTCATATTCTGCGCGGGCCTTCTCATGATGGATCCCAATCCGACCACCGATATTCTGGGCATCGGCATCTGCGCCGCTGTGGTTGCATGGCAGTATTTCTCCAACAGACATCAGCCCAAAGCAGCTTAAAAATCAAAAGACCTTCCCAAAGGCGCGCTGAGATAAGAAACCATAGGGTTTCTTATCTCAACTCGCCTGAGGAAGGTCTTTTTTTACGCGGTAATATTCTTTTTTATCTGTTTGATGGCGTTTTTTTCAAGCCTGGATACCTGCGCCTGAGATATGCCCACCTCTTTGGCGACTTCCATCTGGGTGCGCCCATCGTAAAAGCGCATGGCCAGAATATGCTTCTCCCTGTCGGACAGGCGGCGCATGGCCTCCTGCAGAGCAATCTGCTCCAGCCAGTGCTCATCGGTGTTTTTAGTATCGCCTATCTGGTCCATGACGCAGGCGTTTTCTCCGGCCTCGCTGTAAATGGGCTCGTAGAGAGAAACAGGCTCGCATATGGCCTCCAGCGCGAAGACCACCTCCTGCCGTTTTATATCCAGCTCCTTTGCGATGGTCTCAATGTCCGGCTCCCGACCGTTTTGGATAGTCAGCCGTTCCTTGGCCTGCAGCACCTTGTAAGCGGTATCCCGCATTGAGCGGGAGACTCTTACCGCGCTGTGGTCTCTGAGAAAGCGGCGCAGCTCCCCTGCGATCATGGGCACACCATAGGTTGAAAACTGGACGTTCTGACTCAGATCGAAGCAGTCAATGGCTTTTATAAGACCAATGACGCCCACCTGAAAAAGATCATCCATGCTCTCTCCCCGGCCTGCGAATTTCTGTACAACAGACAGCACCAGCCTGAGATTGCCGGAAATCAGCTTTTCTCTGGCATCCATATCGCCCTCATGGGCCTTTTCAAGGAGCTTTCTGGTCTCGCTGCCTTTCAGTACGGTCAAAGCGGCGGTATTGACGCCGCAGATCTCAACTTTACCCTGCATAGCTTTTTCTCCTCTCTGGTGAGTACATTATTTCCCGGGGCGGGAAATTTGATACCACAGCAGAAAAAACCTGAAAAAAGCCCCAAAAATCAGAAAAAAATCCTTGACATTGACTTGTTGCTGGTGTATATTGATTGAGCGCTCCGAAGACAGCAGGTGGCATTATGAGCCGTAAACCCTGCCGAGGACATCAACAATTTACTTTTTGATTGTTTTTGTGTCTCTGCGTCTTTATGCCGCAGGGGCTTTCTTTTTGAGCGTGATCACAAGTGTGGAGGTGAAATCACACATGCCAAACGCAAAGGTTCTTAGCGAAAAGCAGGCGATAGTCGAGGCTCTGGCTGAGCGCATCAAGAATGCAAGCGCCGGTATTCTGGTTGATTACAAGGGAATCAATGTTGCAGAGGATACCGCACTTCGCAGCGAGCTGCGCAAGGAAGAAGTCAACTACACTGTCGTCAAGAACACCCTGACCAGAAAGGCTCTGGAGAAGCTGGGTATGGAGGGACTTGATTCCGTCCTCAACGGCACCACCTCTCTGGCAACCACCGAGAGCGATCCCATCGCTCCTTTCCGCGTACTCAACGATTACAGCAAGAAGCTGGGCGAGCGCTTCACCATAAAGGCTGCCTTTATGGATGGTAAGGTTCTGTCCGATTCTGAGGTCGCAGAGATCGCAGAGCTGCCCTCCAAGGACGCTCTGTACGCAAAGGTTCTGGGTACCATGATCGCTCCCATCACCGGCCTGGCCGTATGTCTCGGTCAGATCCTGGAGCAGAAGGGCGGCTCTGTCGAAGCTCCCGCTGCAGAAGAAGCTGCTGAGTAATTCAGCGAACAACATTTAATGGAGGAAATTAAAATGAGTGAAAAGATCACTGCCATGATCGAAGAGATCAAGGGCCTTACCGTTCTGGAGCTCTCCGAGCTCGTACACGCACTGGAGGAGACCTTCGGTGTATCCGCTGCTGCTGTTGCTGCTCCCGCTGCCGGCGGTGCAGCTGCTGCTGTTGTTGAAGAGAAGACCGAGTTTGACGTTGTCATGACCAGCTTCGGC
>CAZYTE010000169.1:0-3151 GCA_964649425.1 uncultured Oscillospiraceae bacterium | reverse complement strand
GGCGCTGCTGACCACCCTGAAAGGCCTGCCCCTTGCCTACAACAAGGATATGCAGGAAGACAAGGAAGGCGTGTTTGACGCCTGCGACACCGTTAAGATGTGCCTTGAGATCCTGGTGGGCATGCTGCCCGGCATGGTTGCCAAAACCGACAACATGAAGAAAGCCGCTCAGGAGGGCTTCATAAACGCCACCGATTTGGCTGATTACCTGGTGAGAAAGGGTCTGCCATTCAGAAGCGCATATAAAATATCCGGCCAGATAGTTGCAAGATGCATAGCCGAGGGTATGGTTCTGGAGACCGTCCCCCTCGAGGTATATAAAGAATACTCCGAACTTTTTGAAAACGACCTCTACGCAGACATCGACCTGACAAGCTGCGTGGAAAAGAGAATTTCCGTGGGCGGCACATCCATCGCCTCCGTGGAAGCACAGATAAAATATGTAACAGATAAAATATGTAAATGAAAGGATTAATTAAAATGAAGAAGCTTGTTAAGATAGTCAGCGTAGTTCTCTGCGTAGCAATGGCAATGTGTCTGTTCACCGCCTGCGGCGGCTCCGGTTCCGACAGCAAGACTCTGGTCATGGCAACCTCCCCTGACTTTCCTCCCTTTGAGTACCTTGAGGGCGGCGAGGTTGTAGGCATTGAGGTCGAGATCCTCGAGAAGGTCGCGGACAAGCTGGGCAAGGAGCTTGTCATCGAGCAGATGGACTTTGATTCCGTTATCCCCGGCGTTCAGGCAGGCAAGTTTGATGTTGGCGTTTCCGGCATCACTGTCACCGAAGAGCGCAAGCAGAACATGGACTTCTCCAACACCTACTTCCTGGCTTCTCAGGCCATCGTTGTAACTCCCGACAGCCCCATCACCTGCAAGGCTGATCTCACCGGCAAGAAGATCTCCGTCCAGACCGGCACCACCGCCGAGGACTACTGCATGGGCGAGGGCTACGATGTCTCCGCATTCACCGCAAACAATGACGCGGCAGCAGCTCTCACCTCCGGCAAGGTTGACGCATGGGTCGTTGACAACGAGGTCGCAGTTGCTTTGGCCGCTGAGCAGGGTCTCACCGTTCTGGGCGAGGCAATGACCACCGAGCCCTATGCGTTCGCATTCAAGAAGGGTGCTGATGCCGATATGGTAGCAGCCTTCAACGAAGTCATCGCTGAGATGATCTCCGACGGCAGCATGCAGGCTCTGTTCGATAAGTACGGCGCAGTCTATGTAGCACCCTAATTCAATACAAAATAAGCCTTCCCCCTCCAAAGGGGGAAGGTGCCCCGCAAGGGGCGGATGAGGGTGAGCTGCTGTCGTTGTCTTCCCCCTCATCAGTCAGCAAGCTGACAACTTCCCCCAAGGGGAAGCCTTTGTTTTTATTTGAATGGAGAGACAAGCAATGGATTTTTTCAATAACTGGTTTGCAAAGCTGCATTCCACTTTCATTGTGGATGACCGCTATATGATGCTCGTTGACGGTCTGAAAAACACCCTGATAATCACCCTTGGCGCTCTGGCCATCGGTATCGTCATAGGCGGACTTATTGCCATCATCAAATACTGCGGCGAGGGCAACAAGTACATGAAGCCTCTGTGCCGGCTCTGCGATCTGTACACCACCGTTATCCGCGGCGTGCCTGTGGTGGTTCTGCTGCTGGTGTTCTACTTTATCATACTGAAAGCTTCCGACGGCATCACCGTCGGCATTGTCACATTCGGAATCAACTCCGGTGCCTACATGGCGGAGCTGATGCGTTCGGGCATAAACGCGGTTGATCCCGGTCAGATGGAGGCCGGCCGCAGCCTTGGCATGAGCCGCCTGCAGGCCGCCTGGAAAATTATTCTGCCCCAGGCGATGAAGAATATCCTCCCTGCCATCGGCAACGAGATGATCGCCCTTCTGAAGGAGACCTCTGTTGCGGGCTATGTGGCCGTTCAGGATCTGACCCGCGCCGGAAACCTTATCCGCAACAACACCTATGATGCTGTTAACCCCCTGATGGTAGTGGCACTGACCTATCTTTTGATGGTCATAGGCCTTACCGCTCTCCTGGGCAAGCTTGAAAGGAGGCTGAAGAAGAGTGATAAGCGTTAAGAATCTGCACAAAAGCTTCAATGGTCTTGAAGTCCTGAAGGGTATAAATACGGAAATAGAAAAGGGCGATGTGGTCTGCATCATTGGCCCCTCCGGCTCCGGCAAGTCCACCTTTCTGCGCTGCCTGAACCTGCTTGAGACTCCTGACAGCGGCTCCGTCGTTCTGGACGGCACTGAGCTGACCGATAAAAAGACCAACATCAACAAAGAGCGCATGAAGATGGGCATGGTGTTCCAGCATTTCAATCTTTTCCCCCATATGACCATTCTTCAGAATCTCACTACCGCACCCATGATGCTGAAAAAAGTGAGCCGCGAGGATGCGGAGAAAAAGGCCATGGCTCTTCTGGAACGCGTGGGTCTGGCTGACAGAGCAGGCTCCTATCCGAATCAGCTCTCCGGCGGCCAGAAGCAGAGAATAGCAATTGTCAGGGCCCTGTGCATGGAGCCTGAGGTAATGCTTTTTGATGAGCCCACCTCCGCCCTTGACCCTGAAATGGTGGGTGAGGTTCTGGATGTTATGAAGGAGCTTGCAAAAGAGGGCATGACCATGATAGTTGTCACCCACGAGATGGGCTTTGCCCGGGAGGTGGGCAAGCGGGTCATGTTCATGGACGAGGGCATCATCATGGAAGAAAACACCCCCCAGGAACTGTTTGACAATCCCCGGTGTGATCGTTTGAAATCTTTCTTGTCTAAAGTTTTATAAGCATCTTCCGTTGCCACTGTAGGGGCGAGCATTGCTCGTCCGCAGACAAGGACGGCAGCGGGTTCAACGGACGGCCAATGGCCGCTGCCACAACATAACGATAAGAGGTTATTAATATGAATATCAAGGGTAAAAACTTTCTGAAATTACTGGATTTCACTTCTGAAGAGATACAGGGTCTTATCGACCTGGCAGCAGATCTGAAGGCCAGGAAAAAGGCCGGCATCCCCCACAAGCTCTGCGAGGGCAAGAATATTGCCCTGATTTTTGAAAAGACCAGCACCCGCACCCGCTGCGCCTTTGAGGTGGCGGGCTACGATCTGGGTATGGGTGTCACCTACCTTGATCCC
>CAZYTE010000168.1:0-3156 GCA_964649425.1 uncultured Oscillospiraceae bacterium | reverse complement strand
CCCTCGGCTTCCTGCTGGCCTCCATCGCCCTGTGGTTCATGGGCTATAACGGTGTCACCACCTGGTTTACCACCTATGTCAGCGTGGTGATGGGTCAGAGCCTGGGCGGCGCTTCCACCTGCCTGCTCATCGCCACCGGCGGCGCCATCATCTCCTACATACCCATCGGTTCTCTGGCTTCCAAATTTGGCCGCAAGCGCACCATAATGGCAGGCATTATACTGCTGGCAATCTGCTTTGCTCTGGGCTTCTACCTGACCACCACCTACAGCAGCATCAATCTCGTCATGTTCATCGTCTTTGCACTGGTGGGTCTGGCATGGGCCGCCATCAATGTCAATTCCCTGCCCATGGTGGTTGAGATGTGCAAGGGCTCCGATGTGGGCAAGTTCACCGGCTTTTACTACACCGCTTCCATGAGCGCTCAGGTTATCACCCCTGTTCTGGCCGGCACCCTCCTCAACAAAGTGGGCTACTTCACCCTCTTCCCCTATGCTGCTATTTTTGTGGCCCTCAGCTTCGTGACCATGCTCTTCGTCAAGCACGGCGACGCCAAAGAGTAATTTCGTATATAATCCAAAAACAGCCTCGAATGTCGAGGCTGTTTTTTATTTATTATCACACTCCGGCATAAGCTCGTTGGAGATAATGGTCAAAAGCTCATCAAACTTTTCCGCATCCTCAGGAGAGAAGCGCTCCTTCATGCGGGCAGTTATCGTTTTCTCATAGTCATTAAAAAAGTCCATATAGCTATGATACTTCTCCGAGAGAATCAGATGGTACTCTCGCCGATCACTCTGGGAATTCTGACGCTCCAGATAGCCCTTTTTGATAAGGCTGTTGACCTTATAGGTGGCATTAGACTGGGAAATGTTGAGAAATTCCGCAAACTGACCGATGGTAGGCTGGTGAAGCATCTTAATAACCTCCAGAGAAAAGGCTTCCATGGCAGAAAGGGAGCCATCCCTCTCCCTCACAAGGTCAAATACACGCCTGTAAAACTGCAATTTGAATTTGTCGTATACCTGCAAAAAGCTCTTTTCCAGCATCAATTACACCACCAGTAAACTTTATTGTATTTTACCTTAAAATAGGAATTTTGTAAATAAGGCTGTCCTTTTCTATTGTTGTACAAACTGTGAATTTTAAGATAGCAAGCGGGCGAAACTATTGACAAAGCATTGAAGCGATGATATATTAGCACTCGTGGATTGGGAGTGCCAACAGTCGTTGGCCCCGAGTGCTAAAAACCGGAAGCGCAGGTTCAGAAATGACTATAAGTGAAAGAAAAAAGAAAATACTCGCAGCGGTCATTGATGAATACATCCACACCGCTGAGCCTGTGGGCAGCAAGTCCATCGCTCAGAACGCCGGTCTTGGCTGCTCCTCCGCCACCATACGCAACGAATTGGCAGAGCTGGTGAACATGGGCTTTCTCGAGCAGCCCCACACCTCAGCAGGCCGCGTTCCCACCCCCATGGGATACAGGATGTATGTAAACGAGCTGATGGAAAAGCAAAAGCTCTCCCTTGAGGAAACGGAGGATATCAACAACCGCCTTAACGCGAAGCTCCAGCAGTTGGAGGATACCATCAGCGACGTGAGCAAGCTGGCCTCCCAGCTTACCGATTATCCGGCTCTGGCTTTGGCGACGGTCAGCGCCGTTACCATCAAGCGTTTCGACCTTATATATGTGGATGCGAACACATTTATAATAGTGGTGATGCTCTCCAACAACTCTGTGAAAAACAAGCTTGTCCACCTGCCTATCTCCGCAGATCAGAGCATGGTGCAGCGTCTTTCAAGCCTTTTCAATTCCGGCTTCACCGGAATCACCGAGGATCAGATCACTCCTCTGCTTATAAACTCCACCGAGAGAGCGGCAGACGATACCATGGGCCTTACATCGGTAATAGCAGCCTTTGCAATCGAGGTGCTCACCGAAGCCGCCACCCCCTCCGCCTTCATAACCGGCGAAAACAGACTTCTCAGCCAGCCTGAGTTCAGAGACCCGGATAAGGCCCACAAGCTGATGAGCTATCTGTCCGGCGGCGGTTACATTCTGCCCCCCTCCGATGAAATGGCAGGTACTGATGAGATAAGAGTTCTCATAGGCCCAGAAAATGTGGCCGAAGAGCTGAGAGATTCCAGCGTGGTCATAGCAAGCTATGACGCAGGCGATAACACCCGGGGCCTCATAGGCGTGGTCGGCCCCACCCGAATGGACTATTCCGCAGTTGCCGCAAAACTCAGCTTTCTGGCAGCCGGACTTTCCCAGCGTCTGGGCGGCGACGCGCCCCCGGCTGGTATGCACAACAAACTGATAATCAAGGGAGATGACCCGAATGGACGCAGATAAGAAAGAAACTGCAGTTGATACCGAAGAGGTATCCGAAGTAATCGAAGAAGCTGCCGAAGCAGTTGAAGAAGAAGTCAGGGAGGAGGCTCCGGAGACCATAGTCGTTGATGAAATGGCTATCCTCAATGACAAGTACCTGCGTGTCTGTGCAGAGTATGATAATTTCCGCCGCCGCAGCCAGAAGGAGCGCGAGGCTCTTTATGGTGATGTGAGAGCGGATGTGGTGAACAAGTTCCTGCCCGTGTATGACAATCTGGAAAGAGCCCTCAAGCAGAGCACCGAGGATGAAGCCTACCGCAAGGGCGTGGAAATGATAATGACCCAGTTTGTCACCACCCTTGAAAAGCTGGGCGTTGAAGCCATCGAATGTCTGGGCCAGACCTTTGATCCCAACCTTCACAACGCGGTAATGCATGTGGATGATGAGGAAAAGGGTGAAAACGAGATCGTTGAGGAGTTCCAGAAGGGCTTCAAAATGGGAGATAAGGTTATCCGCTTCTCCGTTGTTAAAGTTGCAAACTAATAAGTTTGACATATAAATCTGTTGAAAAATCATCTTATATATCAGGAGGAAATAAAATATGGGTAAGATTATTGGCATTGACCTTGGTACTACCAACAGCTGCGTAGCCGTTATGGAAGGCGGCGAGGCTGTTGTCATCGCAAACGCAGAAGGCGCACGCACCACCCCCTCTGTTGTGGCATTCTCTAAAAACGGCGAGCGCATGGTAGGTCAGGTCGCAAAGCGTCAGGCTGTCACCAACCCCGACCGCACCATCTCCTCCATCAAGCGTGAG
>CAZYTE010000167.1:0-3163 GCA_964649425.1 uncultured Oscillospiraceae bacterium | reverse complement strand
TTAGCATAAAAATAATGGTAGGCACTTTCGTGTCTACCATTATTTTATCACTTCAGGATTACCCCAAGCCTTATTTTATATTATATTTCTCAAAAAGTTCTTCTCTTATGTCATCAAACATCCTGAATGCTTTGGGCTCCGTGTGGGGAGCGATGTGCTTTTCCATCCAGACCATACCGTACCAGCGGCCGAACTTGTAGCCGCATCTGTGAAACTCACCCACCATGGTGTAGCCGAAATGGCTGTGGTAGCCCACGCTGTTTTTGGTGAGATATTCATCCTCCACCTCAGGGTAGGCAATGCAGGCGGAGAGATTTATAATGTTCTGCAGGGCAAGGGCGTTTTCAAGAGCTGTGTACAGCTTATTGCCAAGGCCAGCCCCCCGCTTATCGTGGGCAACATAGATGGAGCACTCCACCGACCAGTCAAAGGCCTGCCGCACATTGAGGGGCCCCGCGTAGGCATAGCCGATTATCTCCCCATCCTGCTCCGCCACCAGATAGGGGTACTTTTTAAGGGTATTTCTGATGCGCTCTCGAAACTGCTCCGCCGTGGGCACTATGCACTCAAAGGTGATGGCGGTATTCAGGATATAGTATTCATATATCTCCAGCAGCCGCTCGGCATCTTTCTCTGTGGCGACTCTGATCATTACTTGAACTGCTCCAGCCATGCTCTCACAGAGCGGGTCATCTCAACAGAGAAGTCACTGTTGTACTTTCTGTTGCAGAAAGCCTGCATCCACTCAACGTAGGTCTTGCTGCCGCAGCGGGGAGTCCACATTTCTTCAAGCTGAGCATCGGAAAGGGGCTTGTACTCGTTTTCGTGGACAACAAACTCAAGGGCGGCGCGCTGGGGCTTGATGCGGTTTTTCTGCTGCTCATCGGGGTAGCCGAAAATGACCATGCCCACAGGCATGACATACCTGGGCAGCTTTAAAAGCTCGCGCTGCTGCTCACAGTTTTCCATAACATCGCCTATGTAGCAGGAGCCGATGCCCAGGCTCCACGCAGCGGTGACAGCGTTCTGAGCGGCGATAACGGTATCGCACACAGCCAGCAGCAGGTCGCCCTCGCCGGGCAGTCTGGGATTGCATCCGGTGGCGATATAGGCATCGTACCACTTCTTGCAGTCTGCACAGAAAATCAGCACCATGTCGGCCTCGGCGATCATAGGCTGGTGGTCGCAGGTGTCCACCAGCTTGTTCTTGATATCCTGATCGGTGATGTCAAGAATGGTGTAAAGCTGCTGATTGCCGGCGGTGGGTGCCTCGCAGGCAGCCTGCAGGATGGCTTTTTTAGCCTCGGCAGAAATCTTCTCCCCGGTGTAGGAGCGCATGGACTTGCGCTCGCAGAGTTCTTTAATGGTGTTTGTCATATTATTTTGCCCCCAATGCTTTTAATGCGGTGCTCTCTTCTTCAAGCTGATTTTTCAGTTCCATAACCAGTCTGCACTGCTGCTTTATGTCCGCAGCCCGCTCGGTGCACTGCTGCTTGATTTTTTCTATACGGTCGTTATAGAGTGCAACGGAGAAATTTTCCGAGTCCTTTTCCTTCAGCATCTGCTCTTCCAGCACTGCTTTTTCGTACATCTTCTCCACAGTTTCAAGCTGCTTGAGAAGCTCGGGGATCTTCCGCAGGTACTCGTTGTAGACCTCCATACGGCAGCGTTCCTCCTGAGTGTTGAGTAAAAGCTCCATAGCGCACCTCCCATGTTTTTGACCAGTATAACCCAAATCGCCCAATATGTCTACACGCAAAGCTTCTTTGCTGGACAAAACGGAGCCTTCTGTTTACAATTATTGCGAGGTGATAAGAATGCGGGATGTGGGAAAGAACATAAGAAAACTGCGGGAAGCTAAAGGAATGACGCAGGAGGCTCTGTCCGAGGCTCTGTTTGTAACCCGTCAGACAGTTTCAAATTATGAAACCGGCCGCTCAAGACCGGATGTGGATATGCTGGTGCGCATCGGGGAAATTCTCGGCACCGATGTGAACACTCTCATCTACGGGCCGACCACCCCGGAAAAGAAGACTCAGGCGATCCGCAGGCTTCTTATCGGCCTTGCCGTTCTGGCTGTGCTTTTCATCGCATATATCATTCTCGCCCCCTGGGCTAAAGAGCTTGGACAATACAGATATATCGTCCTCCCCTCATATTGCGTGAAGCTGCTGCTCAGTCCCATGCTGATGCTTGTTTTCGGCTGGGTACTGATGCAGGGAGCGGCTCTCCTTCTGGGGGCAAACCAATTAAAAAAATCATGGGTAAAATATGCAAGAATTGCACTTATTGTGGTTTTTGTTTTCTTTGCAGTTGAAATAGTTCCATTCCTTGGCTGGCAGATCCATAATTTCATTGAGTTTGAAAAGCTGAAAGGCCAGGAATATAGCTTCAGTTCTCACTATCCCTACATTCCTCTGCTGCAGCAAATTGTGATGCTGACAGTCAACTATCCCGCCATTTATACCCTTTTGGGTGCTCTGGCATGGCTGTTCGGAATACATAAACACAAAGAATAGTAAAACCCTCTCCGCCGCCTACGGCGGCACCTCTCCCAAAGGGAGAGGCAAGAGGGGTGTACTTTTTTTGATAATCTATCTTGGCTCTCCCTTTGGGAGAGCTGTCAGCGAAGCTGACTGAGAGGGTAAAAAGAAATGATTCCAAAAGATAAATCTCAACTAAATAATGCCCGCAGACTCCGCAGAGAAATGACCCCGCATGAGCGAAAGCTGTGGTATATGTTCCTTCGTACATACCCGGTTAAAATATATAAGCAGCGCATTATAGGCAGCTATATTGTTGATTTTTATTGTGCCTCTGCCAAGCTCGTAATCGAACTGGACGGTTCCCAGCACTATGATGAAAACGGTCAGAATTATGATGCCAAACGCTCGGATTATCTGGAAAGCCTTGGCTTGAAGGTTGTCCGATACTCTAATGCAGAAATCGGCAAAGAATTTTCAAGTGTGTGCGAACACATTGATCGTTTGATAAAAGAACGGACATAACAAAAAAGAGGGGTAAGACCCCTCTTTTTTTCGTTTAGCAGCAGGTATTCTGGTATTTCTGCTTGACCTGATTTATCTGCTGAGCCTCGGCCTGCTGGGCAGTGTACCAGCCCTTGTCGCTCATCTGCTTGTAGATGGCCTTCTGCATGCACAAA
>CAZYTE010000166.1:0-3221 GCA_964649425.1 uncultured Oscillospiraceae bacterium | reverse complement strand
GTGTCTGTGACCGAGCGCAAAGCCGACGGCGAGACCGTTTTTGAGGTTCGCGTTGCCGACGGTGATATGGGCAAGGTTATCGGTCGGCAGGGTAGGATTGTAAAGCAGATCCGTGTCCTTATGCGGGCCGTTGCTCAGAGAAAGGGCAAAAAAGTATCAGTTGAGATCATGGATTAATAACTGATAATAGAAAAGCAGAGGCAATGTGCCTCTGCTTTTCTTTGTTTTATTTTCGTTTGGCTCCCTCGTCAGAGGGAGGCATTTTTACATTCTGATTATATCACCAAAACTTGTAAAACTCCAATGCCTGTGATAAAATTACTCCAACTATTCGCTGAGGTACAAACTATGGAAAAAAAGGAATTTATCGAGGCCGGGCGCATCACAAACACCCACGGTATAGCGGGCGAAGTCAAAATCGAAGTGTGGCTGGACAGCCCGGAATTTATGAAGAAATTCAAGCGTATCTATGTGCAGGGCAAGGAAGTGAAGGTCCTGTCTGCTAAGGTACACAAGGGCTTCCTTATTGCAAAGCTTGAGGGGGTGGAGGATGTAAACGCCGCCATGACCTTAAAGGGCAGGGAGGTTGCCATCCACCGCGATGATGCGAAGCTCCCCAAGGGCGCTTTCTTCCTGCAGGACATTATCGGCGCAAGGGTCGTGGACGAGGACGGCAATGAAGTGGGCATCCTCAGGGATATTATGGAGACTCCCGCCTCCAACATCTATGTTGTCAAGGGTGAGACCGAGCACCTGATCCCGGCGGTGCCCGAATTTATTATGTCAACCAATGTTGACGAGGGCATCATCACTGTACATCTGATTGAGGGAATGTAATGCGAGTAGATATAATGACACTTTTCCCGGATACGGTCAATGCCGTGCTCCACGAGAGCATCATCGGAAGAGCCGCGGCCAAGGGAATTTTAGAGATTAACTGCCACCAGATAAGAGACTATACCGAAAACAAACAGAATCAGGTGGATGACTACCCCTACGGCGGAGGCTGGGGCTGCGTGATGATGGCACAGCCTTTGCAGTCCTGTCTTGAACATATTATGTCAACCGCACAGGGCAAAAAGACCCGGGTTATCTATATGTCTCCCCAGGGCAGGCCCTTTGATCAGGAGACTGCCCGCAGACTGAAAAACGACTATGACCATCTGGTTTTGGTCTGCGGTCACTACGAGGGCATTGATGAGCGCTTCATTGAAAAGAGCGTGGACGAGGAGATCTCCCTTGGCGACTTTGTGCTCACCGGCGGCGAGATAGCTGCCATGGCGGTCACCGATTCCGTGTGCCGCATGGTGCCGGGCGTACTGTCTGATGAGCAGTGCTACACCGGAGAGAGCCACTGGGACGGTCTGCTGGAATACCCCCAGTACACCCGCCCGGAGCTCTGGGAGGGCATGGCTGTTCCCCAGGTGCTCATTCAGGGCGACCACAAAAAGGTGGACGAATGGCGCAGAAAAAAGCAGTTTGAGCGCACCATGGCAAAGCGGCCGGATATGTTTGAAAAACTAAAGCTGACGGACAAGTCCGATTTGAAACTCCTTGAAAAAATAAAGAAGGACGCAAAGCGGATAAAGCTCACGGAGCCTTTGTCCTACCGCCACGGCAGGCCTGATGATATGGATGACATCATCCGCATCGTGGGCGATGCCAAGGCAAGTCTTAAAAAACATAAGGTTGACCAGTGGCAGGGCCCTTACCCTCAGGCGGAGAACTTCCTGCCGGATATGGAGAGAGGGGAGTGCTATGTGGTGCTCCACGGCGATGAAATTGCCGCTTTCTTTACTCTCAGCACCCTTGAAGAAAAATGCTATGACGAGATCACCGACGGCAAGTGGACGGCCGACATTCCCTACTGCACCCTCCACCGCATCGCAGTTGCCGCAGCCTACCGCGGCGGCGACATGGCCCGGTTCGTTATGGACTGCGTTGAAAAGCAGGCAAGGGAATACGGCAGACGCTCCATCAGAGTGGACACTCACAAGAAGAACAAGGCCATGCAGGGACTGCTTAAAGACAGGGGCTTTCGCTACCGTGGCAATGTACTGGTCAGCAGTGAGCCCGGCCACGACCCGGCAAGACAGGCTTATGAGAAGATTTTAAAGGATAAGAAATGAACCTTACTGATATAAACGAAATTAAAGAGCTTCTGGGCAGACATGGTTTCCGCTTCTCCAAGTCCATGGGGCAGAACTTCCTGACGGCCTCCTGGGTTCCCGAGGACATTGCCGACAGCGCGCTGCTTGATGAAAACACAGGCGTTCTTGAAGTGGGGGCGGGCATAGGCTGCCTTACGGAGCAATTGTCCATGAGAGCGGGCAGGGTGGTCTGCGTGGAGCTGGACAAGAGTCTGAAGCCTGTGCTGGCTGAAACTCTCAAGGGCAGGGAGAATGTGGAGATCGTCTACGGCGACATTATGAAGCAGGACATCCCCGCCCTTGTAAAAGAGAAGTTCGGCGATATGCGCTGTGTTGTCTGTGCAAACCTGCCCTATAACATCACAAGCCCCGTGCTCACCGCCTTTATAGAAGCCGGCTGCTTTGACGCCATCACCGTTATGATACAGCGTGAGGTGGCAAAGCGCATCTGCGCGAAGCCCGGCAATGCCGACTACGGCGCGTTCAGCCTCTTTGTCCAGTGGTACATGGAGACGGAGCTTTTATTTGATGTGCCCGCCTCCTGCTTTGTGCCCCAGCCCAAGGTGACTTCCTCCGTTATCAGGCTGAAAAGGCGCAGCCGGCCTCAGGGCGTGGTGAAGGACGAGGAGCTGATGTTCAAAATCATCCGCGCCGCCTTCAACCAGAGGAGAAAGACTCTGGTCAACGCCATAAGCTCCGGAGTAAACGGCATCAGCAAGGAAGATGCCGAGCGGGCAATAGCCGGCAGCGGCCTTGATGTGCGTGTCCGCGGCGAGGCGCTGGGTATAGAAGATTTTATTAAAATTGCCGATAGACTCTTACTGTGATTAGTGATTATAAATAATTGTTATTCAATTCCAGTTGTGGTATTCTAAGAGCATGAATTCTTATTCAATTGAGAAAGGAAAATGTATCATGGCCAAGAAATATGTTTACCTGTTTTCTGAGGGCGACGCCTCCATGCGTGAGCTGCTGGGCGGCAAGGGCGCAAACCTTGCTGAGATGACCAACATCGGTCTGCCCGTTCCCCAGGGCTTCACCATCTCCACCGAGGCCTGCACCCAGTATTAT
>CAZYTE010000165.1:0-3225 GCA_964649425.1 uncultured Oscillospiraceae bacterium | reverse complement strand
ACCATCACTGAGCAGTTTGGAAAGCTCAAAGGCATCAAGCTTGTTTACATGGGCGATGCCCGCTACAACATGGGCAACTCCCTCATGGTGGGCTGTGCCAAGATGGGTATGCACTTTGTGGCATGCGCCCCCAAAAAGTATTTCCCTGCCCAGGAGCTAATTGACACCTGCAATGAAATCGCCAAGGATACCGGCGCGGTTCTTGAGTTCATTGAGGACCCCGCTGAGGCCGTGAAGAACGCAGATGTTATCTACACCGATGTATGGGTCTCCATGGGCGAGCCTGCTGAGGTCTGGGCCGAGCGCATCAAGGAGCTGAGCCCATATCAGGTCAACGCCGCTCTCATGGCAAAGGCCAGGGACAGCGCCGTATTCATGCACTGCCTGCCCGCCTTCCACGATCTCAAGACCGTTATCGGCAAGGAGATGGGTGATAAGTTCGGCATCAGCGAAATGGAAGTTACCGACGAGGTATTTGAAAGCAAGCAGTCCATCGTCTTTGACGAGGCTGAAAACCGCATGCACACCATCAAGGCCGTCATGGCCGCGACCCTGTAAAACACCATGGGACACGCAGAAGAAAGTTTAAAGCTCCACGCAGAGCTGAAGGGCAAAATTGAGATTTGTCCCAGAGTTGAAGCAAACAGCGCTGAAAAGCTGGCACTGGCCTACACCCCCGGTGTGGCCCAGCCCTGCCTCGAAATTCAGAAGGATGTAAACAAGAGCTATGAGCTGACCCGAAGATGGAACACTGTGGCAGTTGTCACTGACGGTTCGGCAGTTCTGGGTCTGGGTGACATTGGCCCCGAGGCCGGCATGCCGGTTATGGAGGGCAAGTGTGTGCTCTTCAAGAGCTTCGGCGGAGTGGACGCCATTCCCCTTTGCATACGCACTCATGATGTGGACGAGATCGTTAAAACCGTCTCCCTCCTTGCAGGCAGCTTCGGCGGCGTGAACCTCGAGGATATCGCCGCACCCCGCTGCTTTGAAATTGAGGAAAAGCTGCAGGAGATATGCGACATTCCCATCTTCCACGACGATCAGCACGGCACCGCCGTCATCGTCCTTGCCGCCCTGATAAATGCCCTGAAAGTTGTGGGCAAGAAGCTTGAGGACATCAAGGTCGTCACCTCCGGTGCAGGTGCCGCGGGTATCGCCACCGTGAAGCTCTTGAAAAGCGTGGGCGTAAAGGAGCTTATCCTCACTGACAGGCAGGGTGCCGTCTACGAGGGCAGAGATGGGCTCAACCCCATAAAGCAGCAGATGGCCAAGATTACCAACAGCGAAAAGCTCTCCGGTTCTCTTGCAGATGTAATAAAGGGTGCCGATGTATTTATCGGCGTATCCGGCCCCGGAACCCTCACCGGCAACATGGTAAAGACCATGGCAAAAGACCCGATCATATTTGCCTGTGCCAACCCGGTACCCGAAATTCTTCCCGATGAAGCCAGGGCCGCAGGTGCAGCCGTTGTATCCACCGGACGCAGCGACTACCCCAATCAGGTCAATAATGTTCTCTGCTTCCCCGGCATATTCAGGGGTGCCCTGGATGTGAGGGCAAGCCGCATAAGCGAAAACATGAAGATCGCGGCAGCCTACGCCATTGCGGGTCTTGTCAGCGATGAGGAATTAAACGCAGAATACATTCTGCCTCTGGCCTTTGACCCCAGGCTTAAAGACGCCGTTGCCAAGGCTGCGGCAGAAGCAGCATATAAAGATGGAGTTGCAAGGATTTAATGGAGTTTAGACTTGAGCATGACAGCATGGGCGAAATTCGGGTTCCCGATGAGCATTATTGGGGAGCCCAGACCCAGCGCAGCCTTGAAAATTTCAGAATCGGCGGACAAAAGCAGCCCAAGGAGATAATTCAGGCCTTCGGCTTTCTGAAGGCTGCCTGCGCCATTGCCAATGCGGAATGCGGCAAGCTCAGCGATCAGCAGGCAGCCTGCATCAGTAATATCTGCTCGCAGATCGTTTTCGGCCATCTTTACAGGGAGTTCCCCCTTGTGGTCTGGCAGACCGGCAGCGGAACCCAGACCAACATGAATGTCAACGAGGTCATCGCCCACCTTGCAGCCGAGCAGGGTGTTGCGCTGCACCCCAATGACCATGTAAACCTGTCCCAGTCCAGCAATGACACCTATCCCTCTGCTCTGCATATTGCAGCGGTGATGGCAGTGGAACAGTCTGTTATACCTGCGGCAAAAAAACTGGCTGCAGCCTTTGAGGAGCTTGAAAACAAGCACCCGGACACCATAAAAATCGGCCGCACCCATCTGCAGGACGCAACCCCAATCAAGTTTTCTCAGGAGGTCTCCGGCTGGCGGGAGCTTGTGGCGGCCCCCATCCGTATGCTTGAGCTGAGCCTCACAGAGCTTCGAAAGCTGGCCATTGGCGGCACTGCCGTGGGCACAGGGCTCAATGCCCCCAAGGGCTTTGATAAAAAGGTGTGCCATGAGCTGAGCCTGCTTTGCGGCACGGAATTTGTACCTGATGAAAATAAGTTCCACGCGCTGACTTCAAAGGACGCGCTGGTGTTCGCCCACGGGGCTTTGAAGGCACTGGCCGCCAACCTGATGAAGATCGCCAACGATATCCGTTGGTCAGCCAGCGGCCCCCGCTGCGGCATCGGGGAGATAAAAATCCCCGAAAATGAGCCGGGCAGCTCCATCATGCCGGGCAAGGTGAACCCCACCCAGTGCGAGGCGCTGACCATGGTGGCAGTGCAGGTGATGGGCAACGATGCCGCCATTGGTATAGCGGCCTCTCAGGGCAACTTCCAGCTCAATGTTTTTCTTCCCGCCTGTGCTTATAACTTCCTCATGTCCTGCAATCTGCTTGCGGACGCTATGAACTCTTTCAGAGTCAACTGTGTTGAGGGCATTGTGCCGGACGAGAAGAAAATGAAAGAGAAGCTCAACAATTCTCTCATGCTGGTGACCTGTCTGACACCGAAAATCGGCTATGAAAAGGCGGCGCAATGCGCAAGAAAGGCCCACCTTGAGGGTATAAGCCTTAAAGAGGCTGTATTGGCTCTGGGATATTTGAGTGCAGAAGAATTTGACGAAACAGTAAAGCCCGAAAAAATGGTATAAGAATATGGCAAAAAGAACTGACATTAAAAAAATAATGATAATCGGCTCCGGCCCCATCGTCATTGGTCAGGCAGCGGAGTTTGACTACGCAGGCACCCAGGCCTGCCTTGCCCTGAAGGAAGAGGGCTAC
>CAZYTE010000164.1:0-3257 GCA_964649425.1 uncultured Oscillospiraceae bacterium | reverse complement strand
TGACCTTGATGCCCCAGGGATCGGTGGCATCGTCCAGAATGGCGCGCATCTTGGTGTTGATGATATCACGGCTGGTAAGGCACTGGTCAAGCTCCAAATCGCCGATAATATTACGCAGGGTGGTGGCTGCCAGATTCTCAATGGCAACGATAGGCTGCTCAATGCCGTAGGTGTACATCTTCGGATCGGTTATCTGGAAATAGATAACGGTATCGATCTGCATGGTGACATTATCCTTGGTGATAACGGGCTGAGGGGGGAAGTCCGCAACCTGCTCCTTCAGGGAAACTACCTTGGCCACTCTCTCTACAATAGGCAGTTTGAAATGGATGCCCACATTCCAGGTGGTCTTATACGCGCCTAAAAACTCGATAACATACGCCTTGGCCTGCTGGACTATGCGGATACATCTTACCAGAGTTATAGCAATAATAACTAACAGAATACCGATAACAATACCCATTTACTTTCCTCCTGTAACACTATTTCACTTTTACTATAAGCTTTACGCCTTCAATGCGCAAAATCTCTACAATCTTACCGCTGCTGATGCTCAAGTCGGCTGACTCACTGCGGGCAGTCCAATCCTTGCCGTCAACACTGACAGCACCTGTACCGCGGACATTGTCAATATCCTCAATTACCACAGCATCCTTGCCGATGACCACATCCGCATTGGTAGGCTGAACCCTTGCATTTACATATTTCTTTACCAAGGGCCTTGTAAACCAAAGGGCCAAAACGGACACCAGCACGAACCAGACAAGCTGCAGCCACAAAGGTGCATTCAACATGGCAGACAGCAAGGCTGCAAACGCGCCCAGCGCAAACCAGATTGAAACCAGACCCGGTACAGCGGCCTCAAGCAGAAGCAGCGCTACCATGGCTGCCAGCCAAAAATACGCCATATTTATGACCATTCCTCCTATTACTGCCATAGACATGTCCTTTCTAAATATGTTCTATGGTTTGATTATATAATGCCCAATTATTTAATGCAATAGATTTTAACTTTAATTAATTAGATTTTATTTATTTGGATGATAATTACACTTTAGCTCTTTACTTTTTTCAAGTGTTGATGTAACATATATGAAAAGCAAAGCTTAAATGCTATATTGTTGGAGGTTCAAATGAACAAACTACCCAAAAAACCTCGTAATGAGAATATGTACAAGGCCATTCTGTCACTTGAAACCGTGGAAGAATGCATGAAGTTTTTTGATGATTTGTGCACAGTTTCTGAGCTCATGGCCATGGAACAGCGTTATCAGGTCGCGTCTTGCCTGGATGACGGTATGATCTATAACGACATTCTCGCCGAGACCGGTGCCTCCAGCGCCACCATCAGCCGTGTAAACCGTTCTCTTAAATACGGTAATGACGGTTATGCAGTGGTTTTCAGCCGTATTAAGGGTAATAAGTAATGAGTTGTTACGGCAGTCTTGCCCAGTGGTATGACCAGTTTACGGGCGATGTGGATTACCGTCAGTTCGCGGATTTTTATGAGGTGGAGTTTGATCGCTGCGGCGGTCAATTCCACCTTCTGCTTGATTTATGCTGCGGTACAGGCACACTGACCGAAATAATGGCAGCCAGAGGCTATGAAATGATCGCAGTGGATGCCTCCGCCGAGATGCTAATGCAGGCTCAGGAAAAGTGCTTTGAGTGCTCCCCCGCACCTCTGTTTCTCTGTCAGGATGCAGCGGAGCTGGACCTGTACGGAACTGTGGACGCTGCATACTGCTCGTTGGACGGCATAAACTATATCTGCCCCGCAGCTCTGCCGGAAGTTTTCAGAAGGCTCAAGCTTTTTATCCGCCCGGGCGGTCTTTTTATTTTCGATATTAGAGATCCACAGTGGCTTAAATCACTGGATGGAGATGTTTTTGTGGATGAGAGTCCGGACGCTCTCTGCCTGTGGCGCGCTGACTTTGATGAGGAAGAAAATGCCATTGTATACGGTATGGATATTTTCTCCCGCCGCGGAAAGCTCTGGAGCCGTGACAGCGAGGAGCATGTGGAATATGCACACAGCATTGAATGGCTGGAAGCAGTTCTCAGGGCAAACGGGTTTGAGGGGATCGTTTTCAGAGCCGACTTCCCCCATGAGGGCAGAATAATTGTAACAGCAAAAAGGATAGACGAATAAAATGGATAGAATCATAAGAGCAACAGCCGGTGACGGCTTTATAAAAATGGCGGTAATAAACGCAAAGGACATGGTGCAGAGGGCCTGTGATATCCATAAATGTGCTCCCACTGCCGCTGCTGCCCTTGGCAGAACCCTTTGCGCAGCCTCCCTGATGGGAGAAATGATGAAAGAGGAAAAAGCCAGCCTGACCATCCGCATAAACGGCGGCGGCCCCATCGGCAGCATCTGTGCCGTGTCCGATTCCTCAGGCTATGTGCGCGGCTATGTGGGTGACCCCAGTGTGGATCTTCCCCTGCGTCCTGACGGCAAGCTGAATGTAGGCGCTGCGGTGGGCAGAGACGGTATGCTGACTGTCAGCCGTGACCTTGGCATGAGAGAGCCTTATATTGGTTCCACGGAGCTCATAAGCGGTGAGATCGCCGAGGATATTACCAAGTATCTGCTTGAAAGCGAGCAGGTTCCCTCTGCCTGTGCTCTGGGCGTTCTGGTTGACACTGATCTGTCCATAAAAGCAGCAGGCGGCTTTGTTGTTCAGCTTATGCCCGGCGCACCCGAGGAATGCATCGACAAGCTGGAAGAAAATATCTTCATGATGGATCAGTTAACCACAATTCTTGCAGAGGACGGCGAGATGGAGCTGTTCAATCAGGTGCTCAAGGGTTTTGAAAACCATGTGGTCGGTGAAGCCCCCGTTGGCTACCGCTGCTACTGCTCCAGAGAGCGTGTGGAAGAGGCAATTTCCTGTATTGAAAATCACGAGCTTGAGCAGATGATAAAGGAAAACAGAGATACCGAGGTCAGCTGCCAGTTCTGCGATGCGAAATACCTTTTCACCTCCAGGGACTTTGAGAAAATACTCCAAAGCAAAAAATAGAATTGATTTGAAAAAAAGATGTTGACAAAACCTGAAACATTTGGTAATATAACGGAGCTGTCACACGGGAGCTTAGCTCAGCTGGTTAGAGCACCTGCCTTACAAGCAGGGGGTCATTGGTTCGAGTCCAATAGTTCCCACCATCTTTTTTAATACGCCTCTGTAGCTCAGTAGGTAGAGCAGCGGACTGAAAATCCGCGTGTCGTTGGTTCAACTCCGACCGGAGGC
>CAZYTE010000163.1:0-3288 GCA_964649425.1 uncultured Oscillospiraceae bacterium | reverse complement strand
GTCCGGCTCCAACTCGACAGCTTTCTTTGCGGCCTCCAGGGCTGCGATCTTATTGCCCATATACATATTGGCGCCGGCAGACAAATAGTACCACTTACCGTCCCGCTCAGCAGCAGGCACACCGGACAGGGCATTCAAAGCTTCACGGTACATACCGTTTCTAATATAGTTTTTGGCAGCGGTATACTCGCTTCTCTCCTGCTGCCGGGTCTGAGTGCCTGAATAATAATAGGTACCGCCCCAAGGCCCCCAACTGTACTGTTGATAGGCTCCCCCGCCGGACTGATAGCCGCCGGACTGCCCATAACTGCTCTGTTGGGTCGTGCCGTTTTTGATCTGGTCGTACGCGGCATTGACCTCATTCATCTTCTGAGCCGCGGCAGGATCATTGGGGTTCAGGTCGGGATGGTATTTTTTTGTCAGTTCCCGGTATGCCTTTTTAACTTCTTCATCGCTGGCACCCGGGGATACACCCAGTACTTTATACGGATCCTGAATCATCTGAGGGTCCCTTCTTATTACTGTATTTCTTTTCAAACTGCGCCCAAAGTCCGGCGCAAAGGACATTTTTTAAAATACCCACATCCTGAACAAGAGGCAGGCGGTCAAAATGCCAGAGACAGTGACCCAGTATCATCTTCAATATGTCTCTGAAACGCTGTTCGTTATCTTCCCTTCCGTAGTACTCTATGAAAGGGTTGTAGCGCTTCCGATGAACATCGGCATCCAGATCCATGCAGGCGTCCATAATATAAATGAACTCGCCCAAGCTCTGTCCCATTGCTCTCAGGCAGTCGCTCCAGCGGTCCTCCTGCCAGATGAACATTTCTCCCATCATTTTACCAAAGATGGCGGCATTTAAATCCGGACTGGCCTCTCCGCTCTGTTCAGCATCGCGGAGTTTAGCCATCATTTCCTCCATCGCAGAGCACTGCCTGGGATACTGCCGGAAAATAGACTGATACTTTTTCTCACAAAGCTTCGCAATGCCTGCCGCCGCGATGCTTTTATCATCAACCCAGTCATCTTTGCATTTATGATATGCAAGGGCCAGGTTCATATCAGCAGCATAGTCAGTCAGCTCATTTCTCACCCAGCTTCTGGCTTTTGCGGGATGCGCAACGCAGCGCCCCTCGCCTGTTTTTTCCTCCGGCTCATAAAGAGAGCTGAGAAGCATTATGAGAAAGGTCATGTCATAATTCAGACTCAGCCTTGCAAACTGGCCCTGCCGGTCTTTTATGCAGCGGCAAAGTCCGCAGTAGTACGCTTTATAGCGCCTGGTTTCCTCATCCGTCAGCTTGCTGACATCAGCCGTAAGATAGCCAAACATATCAGCTCTTGCCTACAAAGGAGCTGCCGCACCTGCGGCAGACAATTTTGATTTTGCCATGGCCTCTGGGGACACGCAGAACCGCCCTGCAGGAGGGGCAGGTAAAGAACTTATAATCCTTACGCTGCACCCAGCGCTCACGGTGGGCTCGGAACATACCGGATACTTTAAACTTCAGTCTGATATACTTTCCGTTTTCCTCTCTGCGGCGCTGTATATTCTTGGACATCATCCTGAAATATATAAGGAACAGCAAAAGCCATACAAGGAGCTGAACATATTTGCCAAAGCTGCCTGAAAAGATTGCCGCAAAAATAAACAGCAGCAGTGCCAGCATCAGCAAAAACATATTCAATTGGTCATGACCGTTTCGGCCGATCATAAACCTCTGCCATTTTTCTCTCATGAACTCACCTTGAAGTATTAATGACTAATGACTTGATTCTACCATAAGAATACACTAAAGTATCAAGAATTTGTTAACTTAAACGGGCCTCAAGGGAGAGCATAATAATTTTTTCACAAAGCTGACCATAACTGTATCCCTCAATGGCCGCTGCCTTGGGGATAAGGCTTGCGGGAGTCATGCCGGGCAGGGTGTTTACCTCAAGGCACCATGCTCTGCCGTCCTTATCCAGAATAAAATCAGTTCTGGAATACACGGAAAGGCCCAGAGCATTGTGGAGTTTAAGGGCCGCCTCGCCCACAAGGCGGTGCTCATCCTCGGTAATAGGCGCCGGGCACAGCTCACGGGCACCCTCATCTCCGCTCTGATATTTTGCAACATAGTCAAAGCTCATTCCCTCAGGGGGGATGATCTCAATTGCGCTTAAATATCTGCCGTCAAACACAGGAACTGTCAGCTCCCTGCCGGAGATTTTCTCTTCAACCACAACACGGTTGCCATACCTGATGATCTCCTCGAGAGCGGCTTTAAGCTCCTGCCTGTTTTCAGGCAGGGCAACACCGATGGAAGAACCGCCGCCAACCACTTTAACAGCACAGGGCACAGGCAGGCTTTCACTAAGTGCGGGAATATCAGTCTCAGAGTAGGTG
The DNA here is from genome assembly GCA_964649425.1 of uncultured Oscillospiraceae bacterium. Lineage (GTDB taxonomy): Bacteria > Bacillota > Clostridia > Oscillospirales > Oscillospiraceae > Limivicinus. Next base: position 902 of record CAZYTE010000163.1, on the reverse strand, counting down.
ATCTCCTGCCACTTGGGAGTCAGCACGCCGCAGCTTTCCATGATGCGCTTGGTAATGGCCTTATCCATTGCCATGCCGCTGCTGACAGGATCGGAACCGGTATAGGGTACACCCAGAAGATCAAGGGCTGCCTGAATCTTACCGTCTTCTCCGTCTTCGCCATGGAGACCGAGGAAAACACAATCAGCCAGCGCACAGATCTCCAGCACATTTTTACCCAGTCTGCTTCTGCTCTTGAGCTTTCTGGATGCCTTAACCGCTTCAATGTCAGGAGCTTCCTTGCCTATGGACACATTGCCGCAAAGACCGTCCGCTTCATCAAAAGCAGCTTCAAGACTGCCCTCATAATCCTCCAGGCCCAGATACATATCAACAAACACGGCCTGGTGGCCCATTTCGCGCAGAGCCTTGCATACAGAGGTGGCAGAAACCAGAGAGACATGGCGCTCGGTGCTCAGTCCGCCGCCCAGCACAACAATTTTCATAGTAAAAACTTCCTTTCAAAAGGAATTTATTATTTTAGCTTTGCAAAGGGCGTGATTGCCAGATAATCCTCAAGGCTGCCGTCATTGAGGCAGGTTTCAATTATCCTCCTGCCGATGGGGTCAAGCTCATCGGTTAGAAACTCACTGATCTGTTCTTTAAAGAAATCGGTCAGGATCTTTGCGCAGGCATCATAGCCCTCAAGGCCAAGTCTGGACTGCAGCTCAGGGCGCAGGAAGGTCTGACGGATGTACTGCCCGTCGATCTTCAGTTCATCCAGAGCATAGCCAAACAGGGGGCAGCGGGCAGGCACAAGATGCTTGAGCTTTACGGTTCCATTATGGCGGGCCAGATACTCACGGCTGAGCCACTCACCCATAAAGCCGATCTTGTACGCGCCAATGTGCTGGTTTGGTATG
>CAZYTE010000162.1:0-3401 GCA_964649425.1 uncultured Oscillospiraceae bacterium | reverse complement strand
CAAGGAAAAACAGGGGCTTTGCGCCGCAGCAGATAACATCGTTAACGCACATTGCAACGCAGTCAATGCCGATGGTATCGTGCTTATTCAAAAGCTGGGCAAGGCGAAGCTTGGTGCCCACACCGTCGGTGCCGGATACCAGCACAGGCTCGGCCATGCCGGCCACATCAGGGGCAAACAGTCCGCCGAAGCCGCCTATGTCGGAAATAACGCCGGGAATGTGGGTGCTTTTTACAGCCTTGCTCATCAGCTTGACACCTTCATAGCCTGCGGTAATGTCTACACCGGCTGCGGCATATGCGGCGGAATGAGAGTCTTTCATATCTAAACCTCCTTATTCTTTACCGGTCCAGCAATAGGTGCAGACCTTTTCTCTGTCTATGCCAATGGCTTCAAGAAAACCGTCAATTGACTGATAACCCAGAGAGGTAAAGCCAAGCTTGTCGCAAATTCTCCTGAGCATGCACTGACCTCTCTCTGTGTTGGCATCGGCATATTCTTCCAAATGCTTGTGTCCCTCGTCGCCTTCAAGCTCCTGCACGGTCTTTCTTGCCAGCAGCTCCATCTCGGACTTGCTGGAGGAGAAGCTCAGGTACTTGCACTCATACATAACAGGAGGGCAGGCCGAGCGCATGTGCACTTCCTTTGCGCCGTTGGCATACAGGAAGTCAACAGTCTCCTGAAGCTGAGTTCCACGGACAATGGAGTCATCCACAAAGAGGAGCTTCTTGCCGTCAATAAGCTCAGGCACCGGTATCTGCTTCATCTTTGCAACCTTGCTGCGGATAGCCTGATTGTTGGACATGAAGGATCTGGACCAGGTGGGAGTGTACTTGATGAAGGGTCTTGCAAAGGCGGCCTTTGCCTCCTCGGCATAGCCTATGGCATGGGGGATGCCGGTGTCGGGCACACCTGCCACATAGTCAACATCCTGAGCAATCCCTCTCTTTGCATCGTCCTGGGCCATGATTTTGCCGTTGCGATAGCGCATAAGCTCCACATTGACACCTTCGTAGTTGGAGTTGGGGTAGCCATAGTAGGTCCACAGGAAGCCGCATATTTTCATATCTTTGCCCGCGGGGGAAAGAGTCTCAAAGCCGTCAGCGGTGACCTTGACGATCTCCTTGGGACCAAGCTCGTAGGCATCTTCATAGTCCATCTTATGATAGGCAAAGGGCTCAATGCTGACGCAGTACCCGTCCTCGCGCTTGCCCACCATTATGGGCAGACGGCCCATTTTGTCACGGGAGACAATAAGGCTGTCCTCAGTCATTATGAGAATGCTGGAGGAGCCTTCGATTTTCTCCTGCGCGTGGAGTATACCCTCCACCAGACTGTCCTTCTCGTTTATAAGAGCTGCTGTCAGTTCAGAGTCGTTGACCTTGCCCGAACTCATGGCCATAAACTGATGACCGTGGGTCTCAAACAGCTCCGCCACAAGCTGGTCGGCATTGCGGATACGGCCGACGGTGGAAATGGCATAAAGTCCCAGACTGGAGCGAACCAGCAGAGGCTGAGGGTCACTGTCGCTTATGCAGCCAATGGCTATGTTGCCGTGAAACTCGGCCATGTCATTTTCAAATTTGGTGCGGAAGGGGGAGTTTTCAATGTTGTGGATCTGCTTTTGAAAACCGTCCTCTTTGTCATATACGATCATGCCGCCGCGGCGGGTTCCAAGATGTGAATGATAGTCCACACCGAAGAACACATCAAGGCATACATCCTGTCCGGAGATAGCTCCGAAGAAACCACCCATATGCTTACCTACTTTCCGGGTTAATCTTTACTTTGCGAAAAACAGCTCGGACAGAACCATGGGTGCGATGTACTCGCCGTCCTTATATACGCGCATGTTGCCGGATGCGACCTCGTCGATGAGCATTACATCGCCGTTCGCGTCGTAGCCAAACTCGAACTTGATATCATAGAGAACCATGCCCTTTTCTTTCAGATCGTCTGCGATGATCTGTGTGATCTGCTGGGTCATTGCCTTCAGATCCTCATACTGCTTGTCGCTCATAACGCCCAGAGCCACCAGTGCGTCCTTGGTTACCAGGGGATCTCCCTTTTCGTCATTCTTGAAGGTGGTCTCAACATATGCGGGCAGGTCTGCACCGGCCTCAATGTACTCACCGTAGCGGCGGATAAAGCTGCCAACTGCCTTGTGGCGGCAGATTACCTCCAGACCGTGGCCGAATGCCTTTGCGGGCAGAACTTCCATGGTGGTGTTTGCCAGATCAGCGCTTACATAGTGGGTCTTGATGCCGGCTGCATTGATTTTCTCAAAGTAGTATATGGACATGCGCAGATTAACATCGCCTACGCCCTCAATGGTCAGACCGACTGCGTTCTCACCGGGATCAAACACGCCGTCTTTGCCGGTGCAGTCATCTTTGAACTTCAGCATATAGTTGCCGTTTTCCATCTTGAAAACATCCTTAGTCTTACCTCTGTATACCAGTTCCATATTAATTACCTCCAAATTTTTTCTGAAATCAGTTTTTGTACTTCTCTTTAAGCTCAGCATCTGCTTTTAAAACAGCTGCAGTCTCTTCGGCTCTCTTGTCATCCAGCTTCTTTGCCAGTTCCTTGTCGGTGACGGCGAGGATCTGAATCGCAAGCAGGGCTGCGTTCTTTGCACCATCAATTGCAACGGTTGCCACGGGGATACCGCTGGGCATCTGAACGGTGGCAAGCAGGGCATCCATACCGTCCAGATTAGCGGACTTACAGGGTATACCGATAACAGGCAGTGTGGTGTTTGCTGCCAGTGCACCTGCCAGATGGGCTGCCATGCCGGCGGCTGCTATCAAAACAGAAAATCCGCTCTCCCTTGCGGACGCGGCAAATTCTCTTGCCTCGTTGGGGCAACGGTGGGCGGACAGGACTCTGACCTCGGTTTCAACTCCAAAACTGTGCAATACGGCTATTGCCTTTTCAACAACAGGCACATCACTGGTACTGCCCATCACAACTGCGACCTTGCTCATTGTACTCCTCCTTAGCTCCTGAAAATAAAAATAGACACACCAACCCCGGATGGTAGTTGGAATGCCCAGACGGTCGACACCTGATTATATCAGATCACTTCTCTTTGCTCCCCTGTGGTATTCCACACTTCCGTCAGTAACAAAAAGAATTCTTACTTGCTCAGTTTATCACAGCTTTCCGGCAAAGTCAATTGAAGTCAAAGCTTGTGGATGTAAAATACTGCTCCTTTTTCAGGCAGTTTTCTATCAAAAATCTCCAATAAATAAAAAGCAGAGGCTTATGCCTCTGCTTTTAAATTCTATGGATCAGACCAGCTCGATGACTGCAACCTCAGCAGCATCGCCGCGGCGGGTGCCGATGCGGGTGATGCGGGTGTAGCCGCCGTTACGCTCTGCGTACTTGGGAGCGAT
>CAZYTE010000161.1:0-3418 GCA_964649425.1 uncultured Oscillospiraceae bacterium | reverse complement strand
CGAAATTTTGGACGCAACGCCGGAGCAGTTGGTTTGCAGTATTGATAAGCTTGTAGATGATATGCAATCGCAGCAAATATGCAAATGTGCCGGCAGGCGTTAAAAAACGGCCTCCCCCTCCCGATAATCATTTATACGCGGACAAATAATAAAAATCAATCGCCGCCATATCTGCCCACAGTTAAGCGGCAAAATGAACAAAATATTCAGATTTTAAGTCCTAAGATTCTCCGGGCTTTTTTGTTAAAAAAATTGCAATCCGCCTGTATGGTATGATAGAATTGAGTGACAAGCCTGAAAGGGATGATCTGCAATGACTAAAATACTCTTCATCTGTCACGGCAATATCTGCCGCAGCCCTACCGCTGAGTTCGTGATGAAAAACATCGTAAAGCAGGCAGGGCTTGAGGATGAGTTTTATATTGAATCCGCCGCCACCCACGACGAGGAGCTGGGCCACCCGGTCTATCCCCCTTCACGCAGGAAGCTGGAGGAAAACGGCATCGACTGCTCCGGCAAGAGAGCAAGGCTCATGTGCCCCGAGGACTATGACAAGTTCGACCTGCTCATCGGCATGGACGCGGAGAACGCCCGCTATATGCAGCGTATGTACTCACCCGATACGGACAGGAAGCTGAAGAACATGATGGACTATGCCGGCAAAAAGGGCGCATCCGTTGCCGACCCCTGGTTCACCAGAGATTTTGATGTTACCTGGCGTGATATTAACGAAGCCTGCCGGGGTCTCCTTGAAAAGCTGACCGGCACCATCACCATTGACTTTGGCAATGTGCTCCTTCCCAAGGCTCTGTATGCCCGCATCCGCGCAAAGATGGACTGGCAGGACTGGTACGGCGAGAATCTGGACGCCCTCAACGATATCCTCACCGGCCTCCCCCACAAGGGTGAGCGCTTCCTCTTCCTGATGCCCCGGGCAGATGTTCCGGAGGTGCTGGAATATGCCGAAAAAATCGTGGCTGAGTTTGAAGAAGCAGGAAAAACCGTATTTAAAGCATAGAAATTAAGGCCCCCACTTTGACAAGTGTGGCAATGAACCGAATCGTTTTCCGGTCCCGCCGCAGGGGCGGCTGTCAGCCGTCCGCAGACGAGGACGGCACTTCCGACTTATCCGACCATGCAGGTGCAAAATAAAAAATCCGGCCTATGTGTTAATAGGCCGGATTTGCTTTTTATATCAAAACACCGTTGCAGTGGTCCACCTCATGCTGGATGATCTGGGCGGCATAGCCGGTGAAGGTCTTCATGCGCATCTGCATCTGGCGGGTCTGGTACTTGACCTTGATGGTCTTGTAGCGGCGCACCGGTCTGGGCTCGCCCAGCAGGGAGATGCAGCCCTCAACAGTGTCATAGGGCTGGGAGCGCTGGATGATCTCAGGGTTTAACATGGTCATATATCCCTCGCCGTTTACGAAAACGATGATGCGCTTCAAAACGCCGATCATGTTTGCGGCAATGCCCACACATTCGTGTCTGTGAGCCTGCAGGGTGTCCAGCAGATCCTGAGCCACTTTCAGGTCCTCCGCGGTGGCCACCTGAGACTTCTGTGCCAGAAACACGGGATCGTGCATAAGTTCTCTTACCATTTTCTCTCTCCTCCTGTGTTATGTGCTGATATGATAACCCAACAAAGCTCTGAGGTCAAGCTTTACAGCGGCACGGATTAATGCTATTATGATTGCATCAAACCATTAGGAGGCCCACTATGGATAAAAATATCACTCCCGACGGCAGCAGATACATCCCCATGGCAGAGCGCGACGGCGAGGAATCCGTTGTATTCTTCACCCGCGACCTGTCCCCTGCCGGTCTGCAGAAAATATACAAGCGCGTATCTCAGGTTCTGGAGGGCAGGATCTGCGTCAAGGTCCACACCGGCGAGAAGAACGGCCCCAACATCATCCCCTGCACCTGGATAGCAGAGCTGTTTAAGAACGAGCTTCCCGGCGCCACCATCATCGAGACCAACACCCTCTATGCCGGTGACCGCTACACCACCGAGCAGCACCGTGAAACTCTGGAAGTCAACGGCTGGACCTTCTCCCCGGTTGACATTCTGGATGCCGAAGGCACCGTCATGCTGCCTGTAAAGGGCGGCAAGTGGTTCAGCGAGATGAGCATGGGCAAGAACCTTGTAAACTACGATTCTCTCTTCACCCTCACCCACTTCAAGGGCCACACCACCGGCGGCTTCGGCGGCTCCGCCAAGAATCTGGGCATCGGCTGCGCCGACGGCAAAGTAGGCAAGGACACCATCCACCACGACCCCGCCATGGGCAAAAAGTGGAGCGCCAAGGGCGGCGTTTTTCAGGAGCGTATGATCGAGTCTGCCAAGGCCGTTGTGGACTTTTTCGGCAAGAAGGTCTGCTATGTGAATGTTATGCGCAATATGTCCGTCTCCTGTGACTGTGAGGGTCTGAAGGCTCAGCCCGTTGTGACCCCCAATGTGGGCATCTGCGCCTCTCTGGACATTCTGGCAGTTGATCAGGCCTGCGTTGACCTTGTCTACGCCATGCAGCCCACCGAGAACCACGCTCTGGTCGAGCGCATCGAGAGCCGCGAGGGCCACCGTCAGCTCAGCTACATGAAGGAGCTGGGCATGGGCAACAACCGCTACAAGCTCATCGATATCGACAATGACGATGCCGTCATCGCTCCTGCCGACGCTGTAAAGGATCTGAAGCCTTTCGACAGAGACAGCAAGAAAATTTCGAAATAGGTCTTGACATCGCCCATTTAAAGCGGTAATATATCTGACAATTGAAGAATAAAAGGCTGTGACGAAGCGCGTCCTTGCAGTGATATTTCAGAAAGCCGGTGGTCGATGGGAACCGGTATGGATCTGTTTGTGACTTCTCCCTTCCGAGCCGGATACCTGAACATTTATAATAAGTAGGGCATCCCGTGAATGCTGCGTGAATGCATAGAGCTTGTCAGAGCTCGAAGAGGCGGCAGATTTCATATCTGCAATTTGAGTGGTACCGCGAGTGTAAATTACACCCGTCTCAAAGCAAAGGCTTTGAGGCGGGTTTTTCTGTTAAATCAAAAAGGAGAGTATCGTCAAATGGATGCAAGCAAGTACAGTGTGGGTTACTTCCCCGTGGCAAAGGAATACAACAAGTGGGTCAATAAGGACCACATTGAAAAGCCCCCCGTGTGGTGCAGTGTGGACATGCGCGACGGCAACCAGAGCCTTATAATCCCCATGAGCCTTGAGGAAAAGCTGGAATACTACAAGCTGCTTCTGGAAGTGGGCTTCAAGGAGATCGAGGTGGGCTTCCCCGCCGCCAGCGAGACCGAGTATGAGTTCCTGCGCACCCTTATCGACAACGATATGATCCCCCAGGATGTGACCGTTCAGGTGCTGACCCAGTGCCGTGAGCATATTATCCGCAAGACC
>CAZYTE010000160.1:0-3421 GCA_964649425.1 uncultured Oscillospiraceae bacterium | reverse complement strand
ACCTGTTCCCATTCCGAACACAGAAGTTAAGCTCACCAGTGCCGACAATACTTGTTTGGAGACGAACCGGGAAGATAGGTCAATGCCAACACAGAGCCGCAAGAAATTGCGGCTCTGATTTTTTTTCCCATTAGTAGATTATTGTGCGGCAATATGCTATAATATGGGTGTATGTTTGCAAGGGAGTTTTGCCTAAATGAAAAAGTGTATTAACATCTTAAATATCACTATGGTTGTTTTTGCAGGCGTATTCATTGGGCATGGATTGTCTGAAATATGGATGTACAAAATCCACCCTGAAATGTATGCTATGCAGTCCGCTCCCTGGTACACAAGTATTCTGGTATATGGTGTACTCACCCTTGCAGTGTGGATAGTTTGTATCGTGATTAAGCTGATACTAAGGCGATTTATTAATAAGTCGGAAGACAAGTATAAATAGCAAATTGAACAAGTTATTAAAAAATGGAGCAAGGTATATTCAACCTTGCTCCATATCTTATCTCAGACGAAGTCATTATTTACTTATGCTTGGATGCAAATTTAAACATCCAGATAACGATTGCTACACATGCTGCAATTATTACAATTGCAAGTACAGCGTTGAGTAATCCGCTAATCAGACCGATAGCACCGGAGATTATTTTGAAAAGCAGAACAGCTGCAGCAATTATGGCTGCTAAAATGACCCCGGCAGCAATGAGCTTACTCATTTGGCATCCTCCTGTTTTGTTTCATTTCCCAGCTTTTCCAGAACCGTAAGGAAGTAGTCAGGAAGCTCAGAATTTATTATTAGTTGTTTTTCGGTGCGTGGGTGGATAAGCTTTAGCTGCTTAGCATGGAGACATTGTCCTTCCAGTCCTTTTTCGGGAGAAGGGGAACCATAGGTATAATCACCTAATAAGGAATGGCCGATGCTGGCCATGTGTACCCTTATTTGATGCGTTCTGCCTGTTTCAAGTATACAACGAATATGAGTATATGAATTGTATCTAGCCAATACCTGCCAATGTGTAACAGCCTGCTTGGAGTTCCTGTCTGTGACCGCCATTCGCTTTCTGTCTACGGGGTGGCGGCCAATGGGACGATTAATAGTTCCGCGTTCCTCTTTAAATCCGCCGCGCACGATTGCTTCATACTCCCTGGAAAGCGATCTGTCAGCCAGTTGGGCGGAAAGGAACTGGTGTGCGTAATCATTTTTGGCAACAACCAATAATCCGGAGGTGTCTTTGTCAATCCTGTGGACGATACCGGGTCTTTTTTCGCCGCCAATGCCGGATAGAGAGTCTCCGCAATGGTATATCAACGCATTTACAAGCGTCCCATCCGGATGGCCTGGGGCGGGGTGCACTACCATGCCTCTTGCCTTATTTACAACAATGATATCCTCATCTTCATAGGCAACATCAAGAGGAATGTTCTGCGCAAGAAGAGGTATTTCGGAAACATCCGGCATAATTACTTCAAAGCAATCACCGGAACAGCACCTATAATTTTTCTTCACAGGCTTACCGTTTAAAAGAACGTTCCCATCTTCAATCAGCTTTTGCGCGGCGCTACGGGACAAATTATCCATACTATGCGCAAGGAGAGCGTCGATTCGCTCTCCGCTCTCCTCGGTATGGATCAAAACAAAATTTTCATCCATATTTACTTAAATTCATTCAAAATATCGTCAAGACTAAATTCGTCACTGCTGCTGGCAGCAGGTTTAGCTTCGCTGCGAGCAGGTGCGGAAACCGATGCGGGAGCATCAGCAATTTCCTTAACAGAATGTTTGGGTTGGGGCGCGGAAAACTCGCTGATTCCCGCGGCTTTTGCTGCGGGGCTGTTAACCTGATCTGCAGCAGCTTTGGCGCTGGCTTTCTCCCATTCGGCAAAGGGATCTGCAGGGTTGTGTACAGTTGCCCTCTGCTGTGCGGCCGCCGCGGTGGCCGCAGGATTCTGGAGACGGGCGGCACGGTTAGCTTTATACTGTTCGTACTCCTCCTCATACTTGGCCCTGCGTTCCTTGCGGCTGGACATTTCGATGCTTTCAATGTCAGCGCGGGGGCGTTTTCTGGCCTGTTCAGGCACAGCGGTTTCCTTGGGTTCGCGAGCAGCCTTAGCAAACTTGGATTCTTTATACTCCGCTGCTTCTCTTGCGGCGGCTCTCTCTTCCTTGCGGCGGCGGGAGGGACGGTCATCCTCTTCGTCATCGTTCTCAAAAAGAATGCTGTCATCATCATCGAGAGACTGATCCTTTTCAAAAATCATGGCAATGGCGAAGATGATGGCAAATACTGTTATAAATATGTCGGCCACATTGAACACCGCAAAGTTGAAAAGCTCAACCTTAAACATATCCTGCACATAGCCGTAAATCACTCGATCAATGCAGTTGGAAAGACCGCCGGCAGTCACCAGAACAATACTCCATCGGGCAATTCTGCCGGAAATAAAACGGCTGGCAAGGGCGATAATCACGGCAACAGTAAAGACAACAGTGAGTAATATGAAATAGATTCTGGCGTCACCACCGCTGAGAATACTGAACGCGGCACCATCATTGTGAATGTTAACGAGACTGAGTACACCGGGAATAAAAGTTTTGACACCCGTGCCATAAGCGATGGCATCAGCGACCCAGAACTTTACCCACTGGTCGAGGATAATAACCAGTGCGCCAACAATTGCATAAAGCATATTCTTCTCCTCTCTGCCGCAAAACCGGGGAGCGGCAAGCGAAATATGGGATAAGGCCTAGTGCGGTAAATCAGCTGTTAGCAATAACGCCGGCACAGCGGGGGCACAGACCGGTTTCTGCATCGGCACTTTCGGAGTGCATCCAGCAGCGGGGACACTTGGCACCGGGAGCTTCAATAACAGAAATGCTGAGACCGGTGTTGACAGCACCGATGCCCTTTACAGCCTCAGCGGTACCGCAGCCTTCCTGGTTTACCGTGCAGGAAGACACAATAAACAGTTCTGCCAGGTTCAGTCCGGAAACGGCTTCCAGCAACTGACGGGCGGCATCGTCGGCAGCGGTGAGAACAACGGCAGCCTCAAGAGACTTGCCGATGCGCTTTCCGGCACGGGCAGCCTCAAGAACAATGTTTACATCGTTGCGCAGGCTGATAAGCTTGTCCCACTTCTCCAGCTCGGCCTCACTGAGAGAATACTCAGCAAAGGGAGCGTTCATGCAGTTGAAAATAATGTTGCGCACATCGTCACCCTCGCGGTGTGGCATTACCTGCCAGATCTCATCGCAGGTGAAGGCGAGAATGGGAGCGAACATCTTGGTCATGCTGTCGAGGATCAGGTACAGAGCGGTCTGAGCGCTGCGGCGCTTAAGGCCGTTCTTCTCTTCACAGTACAGCCGGTCCTTGATAATATCCAGATAGAAGCTGGACAGCTCAACAACGCAGAAGTCGTTTATAGC
>CAZYTE010000159.1:0-3425 GCA_964649425.1 uncultured Oscillospiraceae bacterium | reverse complement strand
GCGGCGCCTACTGCACCGACGGTAAGATCCAGCGCGGCTGTGAAGTCCGCGTTCTGCGTGACAATATTGTTATCCACGAGGGCGAGCTTGCTTCTCTGCGCCGTTTCAAGGACGATGTCAAGGAAGTAAACTCCGGCTACGAGTGCGGTATGCAGGTTGAAAAATTCAATGATATCAAGGTCGGCGATATTATTGAGTGCTTCGTAATGGAGCAGATCAAACGATAAAAGATTTCGCGGGCACTTAGTATCTAAGTGCCCGCTGTTCATAATGAGGTGATAATTATGGCATCCAATAAACTGGCCAGAACCAATGACGATATTCAGCTTGTTTTATCCAAGCTTCTCAGAGACATCAAGGATCCCCGCATCCGGCAGGGGATGATCAGCGTCACCAGAGTTGAGACCACCGGCGACCTGCGCTACTCCAAGGTATGGCTGTCCGTAATGGGTATGCAGGATGAAAAGGAGTTCAAAAAGGGTCTCAAGTCCGCCGGCGGCTGGCTCCGCCGCGAGCTGGGCAACACCCTGAAGCTGCGCTATACACCCGAGCTGGTCTTTGAAATTGACCACAGCATCGAGTACGGCGCTCACATCAATCAGGTAATCAGCTCTCTTGACATCAGGCACGAGGAAGAAGAGGAAGAATAATGGGCTACAAGAAATGCGCAAAGCTCCTGCTGGAGCAGAACGATATTCTTATAATCACCCATAAAAACCCGGACGGTGACTGTATGGGCTCTGCGGCAGCCCTGTGCTCTGCTCTGCGCCGTCAGGGTAAAACTGCGTATCTGTATGCAAACTCTCAGGTCAACCGTAAAATGCTTCCCTATGTGGAGGAGTTTTTCGCACCTGAGGGCTTTGAGGCCAAGTACCGTGTGGCGGTGGATGTAGCTGCGGAGCGGATGTTTGCGCTGGGCTTTGAGGGGGAGATCGATATGTATATCGACCATCACCCCGGCAACGAGCGCAGGGCCGCTAATATGCTTGTCCATCCTGAGATGGCCGCCTGCGCACAGCTTGTCATGAAGGTGATAAAGGCCATGGGCGGCGGCATTACCGCTCAGGAGGCGGAGCTTTTGTATATTGCTCTCACCACTGACTGCGGCTGCTTCCGCTATGCCAACACCGATGCCGCGGCGCTGGAGGCCGCGGCTGAGCTTGTGCGCTGTGGTGCAGACTGCTATAAGATAAGCGAGGAGTTTTTCAATCTGCTCTCTCCCGGCCGTATGAAACTGGAGGGCCTGATGTATAACGATATGCGCTTTTACCGAGAGGGCAAGCTCTGCATTGTTTTAGTTACCAGGGCCATGATGGAAAAGGCCGGGGCCACCAATGACGATTGCGACGATATTGCCAACATTGCCTGCCGTGCCGAGGGCAGCCTTATGAGCATAACCGTCAAGGAAATGGACGATGGCAGCAGCAAGGTTTCTGTGCGCTCCAAGCCCGGCATAAGCAGCAGGGAAGTGTGCGCGGTATTCGGCGGCGGCGGCCACGAGCAGGCCTCCGGCTGCTGCATTGACGCTGCTCCCGAAAAGGCCGGAGATATGCTCCTGGCGGTTGTGAACGAGGTTTGGAAATAAATGAATGGTATTCTACTCATCGATAAGCCTGAGGGCTGGACAAGCAATGATGTTGTCCAGAAGCTGAGAGGCATGCTCCGTGAGCGGCGAATAGGCCACTCCGGCACCCTTGACCCCATGGCCACCGGCCTTTTGGTGGTGTTCGTGGGCAGAGCCACCCGAGCAGTGGAGTTTGCCGAGCAGCATGATAAGCGCTATGTGGCGGGTCTTCGTCTGGGCCTGACTACCGACACTCAGGACATTACCGGCAATACCCTTTCCGAAAGTGACAAGCTGCCCGATGAACAGGAGCTTGTAAATGCCCTTGATAATTTCAAGGGTGAGATAAGCCAGATACCTCCCATGTACTCCGCTATTAAGGTCAACGGACAGCGTCTCTATGAGATCGCCAGAAAAGGCGGGAAAGTGGAGCGCAAGGCAAGGCGGATAAAGATACATTCCCTTGAGCTCATTGGCAGACAGGATGAGGACTATCTGCTGGATGTGCGCTGCTCCAAGGGTACATATATACGCACTCTCTGCAACGATCTGGGTGAGAGTCTTGGCTGCGGCGGCTGCATGAGCAGCCTGAGAAGAATCGAGGCCGGCAGATTTTCCCTTGAAAATGCTGTGACCTTGCAGCAGGTTCAGGATTATGTAAACCGAGGCGAGGCTGAAAGCCTGCTTATGCCGGTGGACAAGCTCTTTGACTATTGCCCTGAATGTTCAGTAAACGATTTTCAGGAGAAGAGACTGCGCTGCGGAACCGATGTAAATGTGGAATTGGAAGATGGAGAGTACAGGGTATATTCCGAAAGCGGCAAGTTTTTACTGCTTGGCAGGGTCAAAGATAAGGTGCTTTCAACAATAAAAAACTTTTTCGAGGTTAAGTAATGGCGGATATAAAGAGAGCCCTCGCCATAGGCGTATTTGATGGTGTACATACAGGCCACGGAGCCCTGCTTGAAAGGGCAAAGCAGCGTGCTGAGGAAATTGGTGGCAAGCCCTCAGTCCTCAGCTTCGATGTACATCCCGATAAGCTGGTGCGGGGCTGTGATGTGCCCCTTATAAGCAACTGCGCTGCCAGAAAGGACATTATCAACCGTTATTTCGGTATTAAGGATGTGGTCTTTCTCCGCTTCAACAAGCGCACCATGGAGCAGCCCTGGCAGGAGTTTATTGAGAATATTGTAAATGAGCTGAATGTGGGCTGGATCGTTGTGGGCCACGATTTCCGCTGTGGCTATAAAGGTCAGGGAAATACCGAAAGGCTGAGAGAGTATTGCTCTGAGCATGGCATCGGATTTGATGTTATTTCGCCTGTGACCATTGATGATATTATCGTCAGCTCCTCCTATATCCGCGAGCTTATTTCAGCAGGCGAGATGGAGAGAGCCAACGAATATCTGGGCCACCCCTATCAGCTCAGCGATACTGTGCGCCCCGGCTTCCATCTGGGGACAAGGATAGGCACCCCCACAATCAACATTTACTTCGAGGAAAACGCCCTTATTCCCAAGCATGGCGTTTACGCATCCCGGGTTTATATTGAGGACGGTTCCGAGTATATCGCGGCAACCAATGTAGGTATCAGACCCACTGTCAATGAGGGCAGTGAGCGCATAAGCGTGGAGAGCTTCCTGCTTGACTTCAGCGGCGATTTGTACGGCAAGGAAGTGCGCGTTGAGCTGCACAAGTTCATAAGGGATGAGAAAAAGTTTGAAAACCCCGAGGAGCTTGCAAAGCAGATTCACCGGGATGCGGAAACAATAAAGGAATACTTCAAATAAAAAAGCTGAGGAATTATCTGAAGTGATAAAATAATGGTAGACACGAAAGTGCCTACCATTATTTTTATGCT
>CAZYTE010000158.1:0-3506 GCA_964649425.1 uncultured Oscillospiraceae bacterium | reverse complement strand
GCAACTTCCTTGAGAAGCTGTGCGCCCATGTTCTCGGAAGCATCCTCAAGCTCGATCTCCTTAGCGATGGTAACACCGTCGTTGGTGATCAGGGGAGAGCCGAACTTCTTGTCCAGAACGACGTTGCGGCCCTTGGGGCCCAGGGTTATCTTAACGGTGTCAGCCAGCTGGTTGACGCCGCGCTCAATTGCTTTTCTTGCTTCTTCGCCGAAAATGATCTGCTTTGCCATGTAGTAAATTCCTCCTTAGTCTTCGATAATGGCCAGAATATCGCTCTGGCGCACAATGGTGTATTCCTGATCGTCCAGCTTGACCTTGCTGCCGGAGTACTTGCCGACCAGAACGTTCTGGCCTGCCTTGACGATCATGTCGACCTGATTGCCATCAACCATGCCGCCGGGGCCAACCTCAACAACCTGATAGATCTCAGGCTTTTCCTGTGCGGAAGCGGTGAGAAAAATGCCGGAAGAGGTGCGCTCCTCAGCAGCGTTCTGCTTGAGTACCACTCTGTCAGCCAAAGGTTTCAGTGTCATATTTATAACCTCCAAATAATAATATACAAAATTCATCACCGTTAGCACTCTTTTGGTTTGAGTGCTAACGGTGATAATGATACCACATTTTTCTGTTTTTTCAAGACCTATCCATTAAAAAGCGGTGAAAAATTTTTGAATATTTTGTGACGGACAAAATAAGCCTTATTTTACAGCGGCACAGGACTCTTCTTCCTTTTGGAAGAACTTCATTCCCGCCGGAATAATAAGCTTCAGAGCCTTGGGTTCAAGGCGCATGCTGACTTTTTTGGAGCGGATAGCCTCCCCATCAGCCTGTACAAGGTTTTCGTCCTCAAATTCAATTTCCAGATTGTCGGTGCGCAGATGGGTGACGAACTTGGGCAGCTCGTCGGCTCTGCCGGTGGAGTATTTGCCGATGAGGAAGGGCAGCTGGAAAATGTTCACACCGGTGATAATGAAAATATCCAGCAGACCATCATCGGGCCTGGCGTCAAGGCTTGGGTTGAAGCCGCCGCCATAGAAGCGGCCGTTGCACGCGCAGACAAGGGCGTGCTTTCCGTTGGATTCAAAATCATCGGAGCGTATCCGCATCACGCTGTTTATGCCCTTGAAAACATTGACGATGGTGGAGATTACATAGGCGCACATGCCGCCAACCATTGGCAGATTGCTGTACTTATGTACATCCACGCCGATTCTGGCGTCAATTCCCGCAGAGCAGATATTGGCGCTGTAACGGCCGTTGCAGTTTATGAGGTCAATGGCGGTTTCATATCCGTCAAGCAGAGCATCTATATCCCTGTACTTGTCCTTTTCCTCTCCGAACATACGGCAGAAGTCGTTGCCTGTTCCGGTGGGGAAGGGGCAGACGGCCACATTATCCAGCCCTGCCGCACCGCAGACGCACTCGTTGAAGGTGCCGTCACCGCCGCAGGCGTAAACACGGATGTGCTCTCCGCTCTCCGCCTCGGCCCTGATTTTGCCGGGAGCCTCCATGGCACGGGAGGTGACAAAAATCTCATAGCTGTCAGTTCTGTTTTCAAAGGCCTTTTCCACCCGCTCACGGACGGACTGGGTGCTGTCTTTCTTGCCTGCTGTGGGATTGACGATAAAAAGATGCTTCATCCTGCTCACCCTATTTCAGATACATAAATATATCACATTTTATCATGCCGTTGTAGAGCTTGCGTTTTTTGTCTGCCTGTTTGCCAAAGGTACGTTCAAACTCGGTGTGGGAGGACAGCAGGTACAGCTTCCAGTTCTCGCTCTTTGCATAGGCTGCACCGAAGTCACGGTAGAGAGCCTCGGCCTCCTGCTTTTCCATGATGCGCTCGCCGTAGGGGGGATTGGTGACGATAACGCCCCGTTCGGTTTTTCTGTCAAACCCGCAGGCATCGGCCAGCTCAAAGCGGACAATGTCTGCAACTCCGGCTCTCTCGGCGTTTTCCCGGGCGATGGCCAGAGCCTTGGGGTCAATGTCGGAGCCGACAATGCTGTAATTGCCGTTAAACTCTTTGGAGCGGGCAAGCTCTTTTGCCTCCTGCCAGATCTTTTTGTCAAAGCCACGCCAGTTCATTGCGGAAAAGGATCGGTTCAGGCCGGGGGCCCGGTTCCTGGCAATCAAGGCTGCCTCGATGGGAATGGTGCCGCTGCCGCAGAAAGGATCACAGAAATCGTCTCTGCCGCGGTATCTGGAGAGAGTCACCATGGCTGCGGCAATGGTCTCCTTCAAAGGCGCCACATTGTGGGCAGGGCGGTAGCCACGCTTATGGAGACCGTCTCCGGTGGTGTCGATGCACAGGGAGACCTGATCCTTCATGATGGAGAAGCGGATCTGATACTCAGGGCCGGTCTCACTGAACCACTCGATGCCGTAGACCTTCTTCAGCCTTTCAACAATGGCCTTTTTAATGATCTTCTGGCAGTCGGAAATGGAGAAGAGCTTGGAGTTGAGGCTGTATCCCTTCACAGGGAAGGCACCGTCCTTGGGGAGCAGCATTTCCCAGGGCAGAGCCTTGGTACCCTCGAAAAGCTCATCAAAGGTGCGGGCATCAAATTTGCCCAGCTCGATGAGCACGCGCTCACCGATACGCAGGTTCACATTGGCGGCGGCTACCGCTTCAGCGCCGCCGGTGAAGTATACTCGGCCGTTTTCAGAGGCCACATTTTCAAGCCCCAGTCTTTTCAGCTCATCGGCAATAGGGCTTTCCAGACCCAGCAAACAGGGCACACAAAGTTTATAGTTCATAATATCCTTACCTTTTTGTTGTTTAGCCAATAATACTACAAATTTTTTAAACTGTAAATGCTTATTCTGTGTTATACTTGGAACTGAGGTGAAGAATAATGCTTGTGGATCAGACTTTATATACCGGTCGTCCGGAGGACAAGCGCATCGCTGTGGAGGAGGCCTGCTATGAGCTGCTGGAAGCCCTCGGTGTGGAATTCCGGCGGGCCGACCATGAGCATGCCCCCAGCATAGAAGCCTGCCATGAGGTGGAAAAGGTTCTGGGCGCGCTTATATGCAAGAATCTGCTGCTGACCAACAGGCAGCAGACTGAGGTTTATTTTCTCATGATGCCCGGCGAAAAGCCCTTTAAGACCAGGCTCCTTGCAAAGCAGATAGGCTCCACCCGCCTGTCTTTTGCAACTGAGGAGCAGATGGAGCGGCTGCTGGGAGTCAGCCCCGGTTCTGTAAGCGTGCTGGCGCTGATGAATGACAGAGCTCAGGAGGTGAAGCTGGTCATTGACGAGGATTTGCTGAAGGATGAATTCATCGGTGTCCACCCCTGCATCAACAGCTCCACGCTGAAGCTTAAAACTTCGGATGTGACGGAGAAAATTATCCCTGCCACAAAGCACGGTTTTGTAACTGTAAAGCTGCCTTGGGTCATTGAAGAATAAAAATATCCTGCGCGTCAGCACAGGATATTTTGCAGCTTGTCAAAAAAGTCTGATAAGACTTTTTTGACCGCTTCAATCTCCACATTT
>CAZYTE010000157.1:0-3518 GCA_964649425.1 uncultured Oscillospiraceae bacterium | reverse complement strand
CCGTCAACCAGCAGAGCCTGCAGGATGGGAGAGGCGTTCTCAACCAGACCTGCTACCCAGCCCTGGAATGTCTCGATCCAACCGACCAGAGTGTCAGCAAGCAGGGGGCCAAGGGTGGACTGGGAAATATCAAACACCAGGAACATAACGCCTGCGAAGATGATCAGACCTGCGATGGGATTGGTGAGGACCGCGTCGATCTTATCCTGGAAATTCTTCTCCTTGGTGAGCACCTTGCGGGTCTCCACCTTGGAAACAATGCCGTTTACGAAATCGTAGCGGGCACGGTCAGCCTTCTCGACCTCGGCCTTGTCGGTCAGGTCGACTGCGCCCTGAGTGTAGGGGGCGGCCTGGCCCATGCCGTTGCGGCTCACAGCAGCCTCGACCAGCTCGGTGAGACCCTGAGCGTTGGTGGAAACGGTCTCGATAACGGGGCAGCCCAGCTTGTCGCTGAGGGCCTTGACATCGATCTTTGTCTCCTTCTTCTCGTTGATATCGCTCTTATTGAGAGCTACTACCACGGGAACGCCCAGCTCCAGCAGCTGAGTGGTGAAAAACAGGCTGCGGCTGAGATTGGTAGCGTCCACGATGTTGATGATAACATCGGGATTCTCGTTCCTGACATAGGAACTGGTGATGCTCTCTTCGGAGGTGAAGGGAGACATGGAATATGCGCCGGGCAGGTCAACTGCGATCAGCTCTGCGCCGCCGGAGTAGTTTTTCTTGATGGGGGCCTCTTTCTTGTCAACAGTAACGCCTGCCCAGTTGCCGACGCGCTCGTTGCGGCCGGTGAGGGCATTGTACATAGTTGTCTTGCCGCTGTTGGGATTACCGGCAAATGCGATCCTCATAGGGTTTTCCTCTCTTTCATATTTCAATATAAATAAAAACTTAAACAATTTGAATGGTTAGTCTCGGCTAACCCCTGCCCAATAGACAATCAGCGTAAAGTATTCACGCTGATCAGATGATGATGGCTTCCGCCAGCTCATTGTCTATGTTGTATCTTCCGTCCTTGATGGAAACGGTGCAGCCCTTCTTCCTGCGGGATACCACGGTGATGGGCTGGCCGCTGTAACAGCCAAGGGAGAAGAGGAAAGCGTTGAGCTCTTCGTCATCGGTCTCAATGGCCTGAACGATGTACTCCTTGCCCTCCTGAGCGGATATAAGGTTCATGTCTGTCTCCATATTTCAATGATTAGCTTGCGCTAACCCTCAGTTGTAAAAATAATTAGCCTTCGCTAACTACGCCCATTATATTAGACCCAATCCCCCAGTTTGTCAATAGGAATTTGAAGAAAATTTTTCCGTATAGCCTCCCTTGCGCAAATGACAAAGGGATTGTTCTTTGTCCGCGGACAGCCAATGGCTGCCCCTACAATATTGACGGCACTCGGTCCCACCGAAGGGGCGAGCAGTGCCCGCCCGCTTTTTATGCGAAAAAAAGTCCTTGACAAATTCCCATCAATTTAGTATGATAGCCACAGTTAGCAGCTGCTAACTCTCCATCTTTCTATTTATATGAGGTAAAAAGATGCTGGAAGAATACATCGTTCAAAACTGCGCCCCCACTCTGGCCTGCATCAAGACCGCCAATATGTTCTCCTGCCCCTTTGATTCAAAGGAGGAGCTTGTGCAGTCGGTGCGGCAGATAAACAGACTGCTGGTGCCCAAGGGCCTGAGGCTGCTGCTTTTGAGAACAAAGCAGGACAAAGCCCTCATCTATCTGTACCGCCCCGAAAAGCTGCGGGAGGATCTGATGCACGCCAAAGCCTTTGAGCTGCTGCACTGCCGGGGCTACAGCCCGGAGAGCTGCGAAAAGTGCATCGTCCATCTGGCAAAAAAGCTGAGGAGCTTTGAGGACTTCCCCCATGAGATCGGCCTGTTTCTGGGCTATCCCCCGGAGGATGTGCACGGCTTCATAGAGCAGGGCCCCGACCGCTGCAAGTGCACCGGCTTCTGGAAGGTCTATGATAATGAGCACGAGGCTCAGCGCATATTTGACTGCTACCGCAGCTGCACCCGCTCCTACTGCAAGCAGTGGGAAGAACACAGGGATATTGAAAAGCTGACTGTCGCAAGCTAAATTTCCTTCCCCCTCATCAGCCGGCTTCCCCCATGGGGGAGCCATATCAAATAAGTCTTTCTTCTAAATTGTTATAATCCTTTCACAATCCCCAAACGAACGAGCCATGAGGTCATACCCCCTCATGGCTTGTTCGTTTGGGCCGTCGGGCATTTTGTTTTTCAAAATGCCGCTTCGCCCGAACAGCCTGTACCAGGCCGTTCTGCGACGGTTTATTGGAACGCGAGGCGGCCTTGCCCCTCGCGCACCCCGCGGCGCAGTTTTCGGGCTGCCTGTCTTTCTGTTGTTCCATCTTCCAAATACGGGAACGAGCCATGAGGTCATACCCCCTCATGGCTTGTTCGTTTGGGCCGTCGGGCATTTTGTTTTTCAAAATGCCGCTTCGCCCGAACAGCTTGTTCACTGTTTGTTTGCTTGACAATTTAACAAAATCCTCTATTATAGAATCGTTATAAAAAATACAGGGAGGACTTAGCATGGCACAATTTGTAAAGCTGGCAGGCAGCGGCCTTGAAGCTCTGCGCCAGATCGACGAGCGTCTGGTTTCCTACAATGTTGAAATGACCGAGGTCACCGGCGGCACCTTCTGGAAGGCCTACACCGAGGCTCAGGTTGACGGCACCGAGGAATTCCCCGTAATCAAGGACTGGGCGGACATGGGCAATCTCCAGCAGTGGTACGATCCCATCGACACCACCAATCCCCGTCTCATCAAGCTTGCAAAAGAGCTGGGCCCCGCATGGGTCCGCGTCTCCGGCACCTGGGCCAACAAGACCTACTACGATTTTGACGGCCACTGCAACGGCAAGGTGCCCGAGGGCTTCCAGAACCTGCTGACTAAGCAGCAGTGGCTGAATCTGCTGGATTTTGTCAAGGCTGTGGGCGCCAGGCTGATCGTTTCCGTGGCAAACTGCCCCGGCATCCACGCAGCCGACGAGCCCATGCCCTTCGAGCAGGCTGAGCTGCTGTTCAAGACCTCCAAGGAATACGGCGTGCCCATCTCTGCCGCCGAGTTTACCAATGAACCCAACCTGATCGCCATGAGCGGTCTGCCCAAGGGCTACACCCCCGCAGACCACGCAAGAGACCACGATCTCTTCGGCGCATGGCTGAAGGAGAATTACCCCGAGTGCCTCTTTGTAGGCCCCTGCACCGTTGGCGACATCAACCTCTTCGGCATGGCCGTGGACGGAGCAGGCGGCGGCGCTGCCGCAGGCTTCGAGATAGTCACCACCGAGCAGCTGCTGGGCGGCTACAACAGCAAGCTGGATGTTTTCAGCTACCACTATTATAACGGTGTCTCCGAGCGCGGCGCGGCCATGGGCGGCCACTGGCCTTTCGATGCCTGCCTCAGTGAGCAGTACCTCGGCGTTGCGGCCAACTGCGCCGTTCAGTATGTCCCCCGCCGCGACAAATATGTACCCGGCGGCCA